>QNCW01000090.1 GCA_003645885.1 Candidatus Latescibacterota bacterium
CAGGCGGCCTTCTATGCAGAGGAACCTCATGGTCCGCCACAGGGCCTACCAGGCGGTCAGGAACTACCTCTCTTCCAGAGGATTCTTGGAGATAGAGACACCCTTCTTCATAAGGAGCACCCCGGAAGGTGCGAGGGACTTCCTTGTCCCCAGCAGGATAAACAGGGGAAAGTTCTACGCCCTTCCCCAGTCCCCCCAGCTCTACAAGCAGATACTTATGATAGCGGGGTACGATAAGTACTTCCAGATAGTCAGGTGTTTCAGGGACGAAGACCTCAGGGCGGACAGGCAGCCAGAGTTCACCCAGATAGACATAGAGATGTCCTTCGTGGGAGAGGAGGAAGTGATGGAGGTATCCGAGGGCATGATGGAGGCCCTCTTCAGGGAGACGGTGGGGTTGGATCTGAGTCCTCCCTTCCCGAGGATATCCTACAGGGAGGCCGTGGAGAGGTACGGGACCGACAGGCCGGACGTGAGGTTCGGGCTGGAGCTTATAGACGTCGGTGACTTGGTGAGGGAGGGCGAGTTCAAGGTGTTCCTGAAGGCATTAGAGAAGGGGGGGAGGGTCAAGGGGATAAATGCGAAGGGGGGGGCGAGGTTCTCGAGGAGGGAGGTGGAAGAACTTACGGAGTTCGTGAAGAGGTTCAAGGCCGAAGGGCTCGCATGGATAAGGGTAGGGCCCGACGGCCCCTCATCCCCTATCGTCAAGTTCTTCCCCGAAGGGGTCCTGAATAGGCTCTCGGAGAGGATGGGGGCCGAGCCGGGGGACATGCTCTTCTTCGTGGCGTCCGAGGAAAGGGTGGTGCACCAGGCCCTGGCCAACCTCAGGCTCGAGCTCGGGAGGAGGTTGGGCCTCATCCCCGAGCACGAGAACAGGCTGGTCTGGGTCACGGAATTCCCCCTCTTCGAAAGGGACGAGGAGGGGAACATAGCTCCTGCCCACCACCCCTTCACATCCCCAGTGGAGGAGGACATACCACTGTTGGACGAGGACCCGTTCGAGGTCAGGGCGAGGGCCTACGACATGGTGTGGAACGGGGTGGAGATAGGAGGTGGGAGCATAAGGATATGGGACAGGGAGCTGCAGGAGAAGGTCCTGAAGGTGCTCGGCATAGGTGAGGAGGAGGCGAGAGGTAAGTTCGGTTTCCTCTTGGACGCCTTAGAATACGGTGCACCCCCGCACGGCGGGATAGCCTTCGGCTTCGACAGGATAGTCGCCATGCTCTTAGGCGAAAGTTCCATAAGGGAGGTCATCGCCTTCCCCAAGACCGGAACAGCAGTCTCCCTCATGGACGGCGCGCCTGCGGAGGTGGCCGAGGAGCAGCTCAAGGAGCTGGGAATAGTAGTGGTGCCGGAGGGATGAAGTGCCCAAGGTGTTCCTCTCCCAGCTCGGCTGTCCCAAGAACCTCATAGACGGTGAGAGGATGTTGGGCTCCCTCGTGAGGGCAGGGTACGAGGTGGTGGGGAACCCCGAGGAGGCCGACGTGCTGCTGGTGAACACCTGTGGGTTCATACTTCCCGCCAAGGAGGAGTCGATTGAAGCGATATTGGAGGCCGGGGAGGTGAAGAGGAGGACGGGAGCTAAGCTCGTGGTCGTCGGATGCCTGGCACAGAGGTACAAGAAGGAGCTCGAGGAGGAGCTTCCCGAGGCGGACCTGATATTGGGGTTGGAGGAGGAGAAGTTTATAGCCCTCCACATAGATGGACTCCTCGGAAGGACTCCGTCCGCACCCTCCTGGGACGGAAGGTACAGGCTCACCCCAAAGCACACGGCCTACCTCAAGCTCTCCGAGGGATGCGACAACAGGTGCACATATTGCGCCATACCCCTCATAAGGGGCCCAGCAAGGAGCGTGCCCCTGGAGGAGGTCCTGAAGGAGGCGAGGAAGCTCGCAGACGGAGGGGCGAGGGAGCTGATACTCGTAGCCCAGGACGTTGCGAACTACGGTGTGGACATATACGGAAGGCCGCATCTGGTGGAGGTCCTCGAGGAACTACATAAGATAGAGGGGATCAAGTGGATAAGGCTCCTCTACGCACATCCTGCGCACGTGGACGAAGGGCTCGTAAGGGCCTTCCGTGAGCTTCCCAAGCTCGTGCCTTATCTGGATATGCCCGTACAACACATATCGGACAGGATTCTAAGGAGGATGGGAAGGAGGGTCACGGGAGGCAGGATAAGGGAGCTTATAGCCGCCCTGAGGGAGGACCCTGACTTCTGCATAAGGACGACCGTGCTCGTAGGGTTCCCAGGGGAGACCGAGGAGGAATTCCGTGAGCTTCTGAAATTTATAGAGGAGGCAGAGTTCGACAGGCTCGGTGCCTTCGCATACTCTAAGGAGGAGGGTACTCCCGCCGCCTCCCTCCCAGACCAGATCCCGGACGAGGTCAGGAACGGTAGGCTCGAGGAAGTTATGAGATTGCAACAGGAAGTGTCGCTGAGGCGTAACAGGAGGTGGGTCGGAAGGACCTTGGAGGTCCTGGTCGAGGGGGAGGGCGTGGGCAGGTCGTTCAGGGACGCTCTCGAGGTGGACGGGGTCGTGTACTTCGATGGGGAGGCGGAGGTCGGAAAGTTCGTGGAGGTCAGGATAGAGGATGTGGACCCGTACGATCTTTACGGCGTGAGGGAGGCGAGATGCTAAAGCCTAGAAGGAGGCTGACCAAGAAGGAGGTCAAGCAGGACAAGTTCGTCACGACCGTCCTCAAGCTCTGGGCATTGACAAGGGAGAGGTACAAGGAGATGGGGGCCGGAGTCCTGGGGGTCCTGGCCCTCATAGCCATCTTAAACATGTGGGCAGGCCATCAGAGGCGCCGAGAGGCCCAGGCCTGGGAGCTTCTGGCGGAGGCCCAGGCAGCATGGGTCCAGGGGGACACGTCCGGAGCATCCGGCACCTACGAGGAGGTGATGGAGAGGTTCTGGGGGACCAAGGCCGCTGCCAGGGCCTGCTTAGCCCTCGGGGACATAGCCCTCTCAAAGGGCCTTTACGACGAGGCCGAGGAAGCGTACAGGAGGTGCCTCAGGAAGTACGGGAAGGACGATGTCCTCGCCTTCGCAGCTACATCCGGGATAGGCGTCTGTCTGGAGGACAGGGGGAGGTACGAAGAGGCGGCGGACCTCTACAGGGAGTTCGCAAGGAGGCATCCCGAATCTCCGCTCTCTCCCGAGGTCCTATGGAAGGCGGCCTGGTGCCTGGAGCAGGCCGGGAAGCTCGAAGAGGCCAAGGAGGTGTTAAGAGGGCTCTTAGCCAAGTACCCCGACGCCCCCAACCGATATAAAGTCAGAAGGAGGCTTAAGACCCTTGAGGGCCTCGGTTAGGAGGTAAGATGGCGGTCCTGGACTTCGAAAGGCCCATAGTGGAGCTCGAGGAGAAGCTCGAGGGCCTGAGGAGGTACGCTGAGCAGGAGGGGGTGGACCTATCCGACCAGATAGCGAGGCTCGAGAGGGAGCTCGAAAGGCTGAGGGAGGAGGTGTTCTCCAAGCTCACCCCCTGGCAGAAGGTCCAGCTCGCCCGCCATCCCGACAGGCCCTACGCCCTTGACTACATAAACATGATGACGACCGACTTCCTGGAACTCCACGGGGACAGGTACTTCGGGGACGATCCTGCGGTCGTAGGTGGGCTGGCCAAGCTCGGGGGAAGGTCCGTGGTCGTCGTGGGGCAACAGAAAGGAAGGGGCACCAAGGAGAACATAGCCAGGCGCTTCGGCATGCCGAACCCCGAGGGGTACAGGAAGGCCCTGAGGCTCATGAAGCTCGGGGCGAAGTTCGGCCTTCCCGTGATATCGCTCGTGGACACGCCGGGAGCCTATCCGGGGATAGATGCCGAGGAGAGGGGGCAAGCTGAGGCCATAGCGAGAAACCTCTACGAGATGGCAGTGCTACCTACGCCGATAGTGGTAGTGATAATAGGCGAGGGAGGTTCTGGAGGTGCCCTCGGAATGGGCGTAGGCGATAGGATCCTCATGATGGAGAACGCATGGTACTCGGTGATAGCTCCCGAATCTTGCTCCTCCATCCTCTGGAGGTCGCACGAGAAGAAGGAGGAGGCTGCCGAGGCCTTGAAACTTACCGCCCAGGACCTTCTGAAGCTCGGCGTCGTCGACAGGGTGGTCCCCGAGCCCTTGGGAGGCGCTCACAGGGACCCCGAGGGAGCTGCCCGCACCTTGAAGGAGGTCCTCGTGGAGGAGCTCGACGCCCTCGCAGATTTGCCCCCCGAGGAGCTCATAAGGAGGAGGAGGGAGAAGTTCTACAGGATGGGAGTGTGGGAAGAGTAGAGGACATGAGGGCCGAGACGGAAATCCTCGTCAGGTACGCCGAGGTGGACAGGATGGACTTCGTCCATTCCTCAAGGTACTTGGAGTGGTTCGAGATAGGAAGGACCGAGCTTCTGAGGGCCATCGGCCTCCCTTACAGGGAGTTGGAGGACGAAGGGGTGTTTCTCCCCGTCGTGGAGGCCCACGTCGAGTACATCAAACCCGTGAGGTACGACGACAGGCTCAGGATAGTCACGAGGGGAAGCGTAGAGGGAGCCAGGCTCAGGATGGAGTACGAGGTTCTTAGGGACGGCGAGTTGGTGGCAAAGGGGTACACCGTACACGCCTGCCTCAACAGGGAGCGCAGGCCCATAAGGCCGCCGAAGGAACTAAGGGAAGCTCTCAAAGGAGGGTGAGATGTTGGACAAGGAGCTTTTGGAGATATTGGCATGTCCTAAGTGTAAGGGAGATTTGGAATATAGGCCGGAGGAGAACGTGCTCATATGCTGGAACTGTAAACTTCGTTATAGGATCGAGGACGACATCCCCATAATGCTCATAGATGAAGCCGAGCCGATAGAGGAGGGAGGTGCGCATGGAGTGCACGGCCAAGGTGGTGAGGGAGCGTAAGGAGTACGGGAAGTTCCCTGGCGACGAGACAAAGACCTACGTGCTCATATACTGCCCCATCATGGGCGAAATAGTGCTCTCAGGAAAGCAGGCGGAAATGGCCGTAAGGAAGCTGAGGGAGATGGAGGAAGAAAAATGAGGATAAGGCCCTACATCCCCGAGGACAGGGACGCCCTCGTCAGGATAACCTTGATATGTTTCGATGGGGTATCCATAGACCAGAACATAGAGAAGAAGTTCGGGAAGGTGGGAGGAAGGGACTGGAAGTTCAGGAAGGCACGTCACATAATCCAGGACATAGAGGCCAACCCCGAGGGAATATTCGTGGCGGAGGAGGATGGAGAACCCGTCGGCTACATAACCACCCGCCCTGACCACGAGACCAAGATAGGCTGGATACCCAACCTCGCTGTCCTTCCGGAGCACAGGAGGAAGGGCATAGGTAAGGCCCTAATGGAGAGGGCCTTGGACTATCTGAAGGAAAAAGGGATGGAGATGGCGAAGATAGAGACCCTGGAACAGAACGAGGTAGGAAAGAGGTTCTATCCCAAGGTGGGGTTCGTGGAGGTCGCAAGGCAGATACACTACGTTATGCCCCTGGGGGAGAGATGATCGAGAGAGTCAGGGAGAAGGTGAGGGAGCTCTCCGAAGAGATAGTATCCCTATGCCGGGACCTCGTGAGGATAAACACCGTGAACCCATACAGTGGCGACCCCGAGCCCGGAGGGGAGCTCGAAGGCCAGAGGTTCCTGGAGCCCATCCTTAGGGACTTAGGTGCCGAGACCAGGACCTTCCAGCCCCCCGAGGGGATATATTCCAAGATGGGGGTGTTGGGCCCCGAGGATAGGGTCTTCAAGGACAGGCCGAACCTGGTCGGGGTCTGGGACTTCGGCGAAGGCCCCACCCTGGTCATAAACGGCCATATGGACACTGTGGCCGTATCCGGCATGACCGTACCCCCCTTCTCCGCCGAGGTCAGGGACGGTAAGATATGGGGAAGGGGGACGAGCGACTGCAAGGGCGGGCTCACGGTAGGGCTCATGGCCGTAAGGGCGGTATTGGAGTCAGGGATTAAGCTCAGGGGAAGGATAGTATACGAAAGCGTCGTGGACGAGGAGTCCAACGGGAGCGGGGCCGGGACCTTAGCCTGCATATACGAGGGTTACAAGGGGGACGAGGCGATAGTCGTGGACGGGAACGACCTTGCGATAACGACAGGATGCGGGGGATGCCTCACGGCGGACTTAGAGGTGGAGGGCAGGGAGGCACATTCTGCCAGCGGCCTCGGGGTGAGCGCCATAGAGAAGGCCCTCGTGGTCAAGCGGGGGATAGATGCATTCTCGGAGGAGAGGAGGAAGGAACATCCCGATGCTGTGGTCAACCTCGGGATATTCAGGTCGGGGGTGCATCCTGCCGTGGTCCCTGGGAGGGCTTACCTGAGCCTGAACATCGTGTACAAGGTAGAGGAAGCCGAAGAGGCCGAGAAGAAAGGGTTCGGATGGGGAGGAAGGCCCATAATGAGGAGGTTCGAGGAACTCGTGTGGAGGGCCGAGGCCGGGGACCCTTGGCTCTCGGAGCATCCTTCCAACATAACATGGGTCAAGGACCTGCTTCCCTACAGGACCGACCCGGAGGAGCCTCTCGTGAGGGGGTTGGCAGATGCCTTCGGGGAGGTCTTAGGAAGGGAACCTGTGGTGAGGGAGATACCAGCCTGGGGGGATGCGGCTTACCTTGCGAGGCTGGGAGGGATGCCCACTGTGATGTTCGGGCCCGGAAAAGGGGATAAATGCCACTCCCCGGACGAATACGTGGAGATAGAGGACCTTATAGCCGCCACAGAGGTCTTAGCGGTGTACTTGGCCCGGAGGCTGGAGGAAACCTCCTGACATAGAAGAGGATGAGGTGAAAGTGGAATATGACCCTGAAAGGGACCTGCTGTATATTTATTTCGGGCGAGAAGGGCACAAAGCAGTGCGGACGGAAACCATAGTGCCAGGGGTTATGGCGGATTTCGACAGAGAAGGGAAGTTGATAGGCATAGAAGTTCTGGACGCTTCGGAGGTAATGGAACAAAAGGTCGGATTTGAGGTAAAGCTCCTTCCTGCGGTTGCGTAGACAGGAGACCTCTTGACATAGGGCTTGATTTTCGTTATCCTTAAGCTTCGGAAGAGGCGGATGGGATGGGAATCCTGTCCGCCTTCTCTTGTGTATCTGATTTTGGAGCAAGAATGATACTGTTCACCTTCTGGATTGTAGGAGCCGTGCTCTGCTCCCATGCGAAGGCTCCGGACTGGGCGAAGGGAAGCGTGCCGGAGGGGAGGTGCTTCGCTTACTTCAAGGGCATAGGGGAAGCTTCTTCCCCTTCAGAGGCCCGCAGGAGGGCCTTAGAGGCAGCCCTGGTCGAGGTCGCCATGAACCGGGAGGTAGTCGTGGACGCCCGGACGAGGAGCATCATATCCGAGAGGGGTGGGAAGGTGTACGAGGAGTTCGTCCGTGAGGTCCTAACATCGGGGAAGAGCCAGCTGATCCAGGGGTTGAAGATAGTAGAAGAGTATACGGAACCGAAGGGTGACAGCGAGGTATGGTACCTCCTGGTCATGGTGCCGAAGGTGCTCGATTGGAGCAGGTGTATGGAGAAGGTCAAAGGATACGGCTTAAGACCCTTGTGGCGTTCGGCCCTGGTCCCGGGATGGGGACAGATTTATAAGGGACACAAAGCAAAGGGCAAGTTCCTTATGATAGCGACCTTGGTTTCGGCCTCCGTGAGCATATCCGCATATGCGGCCGCCGAGAGGGAAGGCAGCCTGGCCCTTTCCTCCCGTAGGGAAGCGGACAGGAAGTACCACAGAGACATGGAGGACATCTTCCGCTCTGTAAGTATATTATCCGGTATAGCAGCAGGTGGGCTGTACGTATACAGCCTCGTAGATGCTGCTGCAACGCCCGGCAAGAAGATATATGCCCTAGTTCCTCCCTCCGGGCCGGGACTCGGCATAGGCGTAGAGATAAGGTGGTGAAGGGGACAGGAGGAAGATATGAAGCTGACATTTCGGCTCATCGGATGGGGCTTGCTCTTAGGTTTTTCCTTAAGTAGTTCCTGTCAAAGGCAGCTTACGGGCGACATCGTGGGTAAGGTCACAGATAGCATCACGGGGGAGCCCGTGCCCAATGTCCAAGTATACACTGAACCCCCTACTCAGGTGGTGAGCACCGACCAGAATGGGGAGTTCTCCATACCCGATGTCCCGGAGGGGGAGTACGAGGTCCGTTATCACAAGGACGGATACCAGGACGACTCCAAGAAGGTGGTTGTAAAGGCCGGCCAGGTGGTCCGTGCGGATCTCTCGCTTAAGCCTTTGAAGGGTCTTGTCTACGGGACAGTTATGGACGCTGAGACCAGCGAGCCCATACCCGGTGCCTCGGTGACCACAGTACCTCCCACCGTCTCCGTCACTACCGATGCAGAAGGGAACTACAGGATAGGGCCGATAGGGATCGGCTCGTACACCGTCAAGGTCTCCAAGGAGGGATACGAGGACATGGGGCTACAGGTCACCTTAGAGCCTGGGGACCAGAAGAGGCTCGACTTCCATATGAAGCCCTACATCCCCCCTCAGGTGGAAATCCTCTCGCCCGAGGAGGGGGCCGTGGTACCCTCATCCGACGTCACGGTCAGGTGGAGGGGAAACGAGGTCGTGGAAGTGTTCAAGTACCGATTGCTTCCCGACCCCCGGTATGAGGAATGGACCGAGACAACTGAACGAAGCGCAACCTTTGAGCGTTTAGACGAAAGCGGCGAAGAGCCTTATACTTTTGAGATCAAAGCCATAGATAGCAAAGGGGAGGAATCTTCCATCGTCCGCAGGAGGTTCGGGGTGGACGCCATACACGGTCCTGCCCTGTGGATAAAGCCAAGGGCCGTGTCAGTGGAAGATTTCACCGTCAACCCCGAGTTTGAGGTCTATGTGATGGCCGAGGATGTGGTGGACCTATTGGGTGGGCACATAGTCGTGGAGTTCGATAAGGAAAGGATGAAGCTGAGGGAGGATGGGGTAAGGCCGGGGGATTTCCTCCTGACTAAGTATCCGGACGGAAGAAGTTTGACAGGTCACAGCACCCTCCTGAGCCAGAAGTCACCAGAAAGCACACCAGCCTTCCTAAGAAGCTGGGAAGGCTTCAAAGAAAGAAGATACTCATGG
>QNCW01000091.1 GCA_003645885.1 Candidatus Latescibacterota bacterium
ACGCTTAGGTACCACCTCTTGTTCCTGTACACGGCCCCGCAGCCCTTGCATACGGCGGTCCCCTCCTCTATTTCCTGTGCGAGGTACGGGTCCGAGCTCGTAGTAAGGTCGCTTCTGGCGTGCGGTATGTCCTTCATGGCTCCTCCTCAAGTTTCACAAATTTCAACTCCTCCAGTACCCTCTCCCTCAGCTCCCGAGCCGAAGCCGGAGGTTCCGTCCTCCTCCCGTCCAAGAGCATCGTCCTGAGGAGCGGCTCGTAATCTTCTCCGCAGGAGCAGGCCGGCACGTACGACCTCCCACAGGGGACCACCAGGGTCCTGTGACAGGACGGGCACCTCCATACCTGTTTCGAGCCCGAGGGCTTCCCTCGCTTGGCTACGGGCTTCCCCTCTATCTCGACTATGTCCATGGAAAAATCCAGAACGGGTGCGTTGCTTATGGCCGTCCCGACCCCGTATGCGTCCACAAGAGGGTTCAAGCGAAGGATCTTGTGCTCGTCTATCCCCCCGCTCACGAAGATCTTCACGTGCTCGTACCCCCTCAGATCGAGCTCCCAGCGCACCTCCTGGAGTATCCTAAGGAAATCCCCCCTCCTCGAGCTTGGGGTGTCGAGCCTCACGGCGAAGAGTTTCTCGCCCAAAGCCTCGGCCGCCCTCAGGGCCTCGAACTTCTCGTCCTGGAAGGTGTCCACAAGGGCGACCCTCCTGACCTCCGGCTCTACGACATCGTCGAAGGCCCTCATCGCCTCCACCACATCTCCCATTATGAGCACGAGGGCGTGGGGGATGGTGCCGGTGGGGGGGATACCCAAGTCTTCTGCGCTCTTCACCACGGCCACGCCGTCGCATCCACCTATGTAGGCGTACCTCTCTACGAACGGGGCCAGGGCTGGATGCGCCCTCCTCGCGCCGAAGCTTACGACGAGCTTACTTCCTGCGGCCTTCTTACATCTGGCGGCCTTCGTGGCTATACCCGAGGCGTGGCAGAGCAGCCCCAGCACAGCCGTCTCGTATATCCCGAACTCCAAGTACCTTCCCTCTATCTCCATGACGGGCTGGTCGGGGAGGAACACGGTCCCTTCTGGCATGGCCCTGACCTTTACGTCCAGGCCCTCGAGCAGGTCCAAGGCGTCCCCCACCCCCGCTAAGACCCCCCAGGAGTATCCCTCTGGGAGGCCCTTGGCCACGAACTCGGCCTTGACCCTTCTGTCCATCCCCTTGGCCTCGAGTATGCGCTTCGTGCGCTGGAAGTACACATCTGTGACCTTGCCCGAACGTATATCCTCCGGAGTGGCTACGTGGAACTCGGCCATGGTCCTCTCCTTACCTTATCAGGGCGACCTTCCCCCATCGCACGTCAGACGGCGAGGAAGAACCCCTCCGGTAGGCCGATATTTTGAAAAGGTACAGCCCAGGCGGTACGTCCGCAGGCCACACCATTTCCCCCCATCCCTCCGATCGCTCCTCGGCCTTTTCCCAGACCTTCCTGCCCATCCCCGTGAAAACCTCGAGCCAGACCGTCCCGGGCAGGCTGAGGTTGTAGTGGAAGCGCACCGGACCTTCGGAAGGGTTGGGATAGGGGAAGACCTCTCCCACGCTCAGGGTCCCGCCCCTGCGGCGCACGAGCTTGAAGGCGAAGTTGTTCCCCTCGTCTCCCTCCTCGATTTCATCCTCTGTGTCCGCCTTCACGAGCAGGAGGGCGTCGCCTTCCCACCCGATGGGAAGTTCGACTCCGTACATGGCACCTCCGGGAAGGGACGGCACGTCCCCGGACCACAGGACCTCGACAGTTGAGGAGTCCGGGCCGCACCTCAGGACTTCCAGGCGGAACGGGCCCGACGGGGCTGCGGATGCGTTCCGCACGGCCACACGGAGCCCTTCCCTTGAGGGCCTTATACATCCCGGCCAGACCACGATGTCCGGAAGTCCCACGGGATGTGCGAACCCGGCGATGGTCGCCACCAGGAGCTTGGCCGTCTTCTCCCAGAGCGAGAGGTTCAGGCTGCCCATCACATCGTGCACGGTGTGGAACGCCTCGTTCCTCCTGTAGAGGCCTTCGGGGTCGTCGTGCCAGGGGTCCTTGTATTCCATTATGAGCACCGCCGGGAAGCCCTCCCACCAGAAGGGGGCGTGGTCTCCGTAGTTTATCGTCGGGTCCACTACCTTCACGAGTCGGAGGCCGATGTCGTAGGCCACGTTGGCGGACGAGAGCATGTCCAATAGAGGTTCCGAGAAGGCGTTGGCCACGATGTCCAGCCTATCGCATATTTTGTTGTAGGCCACCATGTCCACGTTGAAGACCCCGAATATGGCCTCCCCCTTGGCCTTCTTCACATATTCCTTGCTTCCCCACTGCCCGAGCTCCTCCCCCGAGAACAGGACCACCTCCAAAGACCAGGGAAGCTGGAGCCTGGAAAGCCACCTTGCGGCCTCCAAGACCGCCATGAGGCCGGACCCATTGTCGTCCGCCCCGGGCGTGGGGACCGGGTTTGAGGGGTCTTCGAGGGCCTCCTTCCACCTCGGACCGAACCTGCGCAGGAGGAGGGAATCCGGGTCCTCCCTCACTATGGCATCGTAGTGGGCCGTGAGAAGGAACTTCCCAGGGCCAGAGCCGGGTACTACGGCCGAGATGTTGTAGAGCGTGGGACCACCCTCGTGCCTGAAGGGAAGGAAGCGGATTTTTGCCCTCGGCATAGCTTCCCTCAACATCCTTGCGAGGACCGCCGGGACTCCCTCGAGGGTGTCGGACATGACGGGGTTCAACGCATAACGATTTCTGAGGTTAGAGATCGAGTTGTCGTAAGGGAGGGAGGTGTCCCTGTAGACCAAGGTCCTGAGGAGCCTCTCCATCCTCCCGACGTCCACGCTGTCCAGGAGGGCGACGACCTCGGGCTCGGATGCGAAGCTCAAAGTTATAAATAAACTAAGGGCCAACATCCTTCAGCCACTCGTCGGAAAGCTCCCCCTCGAACACCAGCACGGCGTCCCCCTCCAAAAGCACTTCCTTTATCGCTTTCCCTTCCTTCCTGAAGTGGACTGTGAGCACGACGCCGCTTTTGGTGAGCACGGACACCGGTGGCTCCACCCTCCCTAAGAGGGCGCCCAATACTGCGGCGGCGACCGTCCCCGTCCCACAGGCCAAAGTTTCGTCCTCTACGCCGCGCTCGTAAGTCCTGAGCTTTATCGTATGTCTGTCCATCACCTGGGCGAAGTTGACGTTGGTCCCGGCCGGGGCGAACCTCTCATGTTCCCTTATCCTCCTGCCGAGCTCCCTTACGGGCACCCTATCTACGTCCTCCCCGAAGGCCACCACGTGCGGGACGCCCGTGTCGGCGAAGTTCACGACTATCTCCCTGTCGCCGATGTCGAGCTCGAACTGAAGCCTTAGGTCCTTCGGGGGGAGCATCTCCAGAAGCACCCTCTCCCCCCTCACCTCAGCCCTGTACGTCCCCGCTATGGTCTCGAAGGACAGGGAAGGCCCCGTTATCCCCTTAAGGTAGGCGAAGCGGGCTATGCACCTTCCGCCGTTGCCGCACATCTCCGCCTCGCTCCCGTCGGAGTTGAAGTACCTCATACGGAAATCCGCTCTCGAGGAGTTCTCCACGAACATCGCCCCGTCCGCACCTACCCCGAGCCTCCTCCTGCACACCCTGCGCACGAACTCGGGGTACTCCTTGACCCTTCCGTCCCTGTTGTCCAAGACCACGAAGTCGTTCCCCGCTCCGTTCATCTTGGAAAATTTTATGCCCATCCCCTGACCTCCTCTATATCCCAAGGAACCTTTCCCCACGGACGAGGTCCCCGTAAGTTTCCCTTTCCCTCACGACCTGGAACCTGTCTCCCTTTACGAGGACCTCGGCCGGCCGAGGTCTCGCGTTGTAGTTGGAGGACATGACGAAGCCGTAAGCTCCTGCGGACATCACCGCCAACAGGTCCCCGGGCCTCGGCCTCTCCAAGGTCCTGTCCTTGGCAAGGAAATCTCCGGACTCGCACACCGGTCCTACTACGTCCGCCTTTATGATCTCTCCTCCCCCCCTCTCCACGGGGAGGACCTCGTGGTACGCCCCGTAGAGGGCGGGCCTTATGAGGTCCGTCATGGATGCGTCCACGATCACGAAGTTCCTGTGGGGGGTCTCCTTCACATATAAAACCTTGGTCAACAATATTCCGGCGTTCCCCACCAGGGACCTTCCGGGCTCGAAGATGATCTTGAGCCCCAAGGGCTCGAGGACCGGAAGCAGCGCCTCCACCCATTCCCCGGGCTCCGGAGGGTCCTCGTCCCGGTATCTTATCCCGAGGCCACCACCTATGTCTATGTGCTCTAAAGTCATACCTTTATCCATCAGTCTTCCGGCAAGCTCGGCGAGCTTCTTAGCGCTCTCCACGAAGGGTTCCACGGAAGTTATCTGGGAGCCTATGTGGGCGTCTACGCCGACGACCCTTACGTTCGGCAGGGAGGAGGCCACCTCGTAGGCCCGGAGAGCTTCCTCCCATGCTACGCCGAACTTGTTCTCCCTGAGGCCGGTGGCTATGTGGGGATGGGTCATAGGGTCCACATCCGGGTTCACCCTCAGGGCGACGGGGGCGACCTTGCCGGCCTCGCCAGCTACTTGGTTCAAGAGCTCCAGCTCCTGGAAGGACTCCACGTTGAAGCAAAGAATTCCCTCCTCTAAGGCGTAGCGCATCTCCTCGGCCGTCTTGCCCACACCGGAATATACGATCCTGTCGCCCGGGAAGCCGGCGACCCTCGCCCTGAAGAGCTCCCCCCCCGAGACTACGTCGGCCCCTATCCCCTCCTGGGCCAGGGTCCTCAGGATCGCTAAGTTCCCGTTGGCCTTCACGGCGTAACATGTGAGATGGGGCCTATCGCCGAAGGCCCTGTGGAGGGCCGTACAGTGCCTCTTCAAGGTCCCGTAGCTGTAGACGTACGTCGGGGTGCCCACTTGCTCGGCCAAGACCCTGAGGTCCACGTCCTCCGCGAAGAGGACGTCCCCCCTGTACTGGAAGAAATGCATCCCCGCCCTCCCGTATCAACCTATGTTCTCCATCACCGCCTCACCGAACTCCGAGCACTTGAGGAGCGTGGCTCCCTCCATCTGCCTTGCCAGGTCGTACGTCACCTTCCCTTCGGATATCGTGCGCTCCAAGGCCCTAACTACTAGCTCCGCCGCCTCCTTCCAACCTATGTACTCCAACATCATGGCCCCGGAGAGTATAAGGGAGCTAGGGTTCACCTTATCCAGGCCAGCATATTTGGGGGCGGTGCCGTGCGTAGGTTCAAATACCGCTAAGAGATCTCCCACGTTCGCCCCCGGGGCCATGCCGAGCCCTCCCACGAGGGCAGCTGACGCGTCCGAAAGGTAGTCGCCGTTGAGGTTGGGTGTGGCTATAACATCGTACTCTTCGGGCCTCAGGAGAACCTGCTGAAACATGCTGTCGGCTATCCTGTCCTTCACGACCAGTACGCCGTCCGGAGGTTCCCCCTTAAGCTCGGACTCGGTCACGACCCTTTCGCCGAACTCCTTCGCCACCTCGTAGCCCCAGTCCCTGAAGGCCCCCTCGGTGTACTTCATTATGTTCCCCTTGTGGACCAAGGTAACGCTCCTGCGGCCCTGCTCCAGGGCGTAATTTATCGCCTTGCGCACGAGCCTTTTGGTTCGGAACTCGCTTATGGGCTTCAGCCCTATGCCCGAATCTTCGCTCAGATGGACACCGAACCTCTCCCTCAAAAATTCCCTTACCCCCTTAGCTTCCTCGCTTCCTGAGGGCCACTCTATCCCTGCGTACACGTCCTCGGTGTTCTCACGGAATATGACGAAGTCCACCCTACGGGGCTCCTCGATGGGGCTCGGGACGCCATCTATGTAGCGTATGGGCCTTATGCAGGCGTATAGGTCCAAAGCCTGTCGCATCGCCACGTTCAGGCTTCTGTAACCTCCTCCTACGGGGGTGGTGAGGGGACCCTTTATGGCGACTATGTGCTCCCTTATGGCCTGAAGCGTCTCCTCGGGAAGCCATCGGCCCGTCTTCTTATAGGCCTTCTCCCCGGCCAATATCTCCTTCCAAACTATGAACCTTCTCCCGCCGTACGCCCGTTCTACGGCCCTGTCCCATACCGGCTGTGCCGCCCTCCATATGTCCGGTCCAACTCCGTCGCCCTCTATGAAGGGGATTATGGGGTCCTCGGGCACCACGAGCTTCCCTTCACGGACGGTTATCTTAGAGCCTGTCATATCCCCTCCCGATCTAAGGCCTGAAGTGGTCGTACCCCCACTCGGTCAGAAGCTTCCTACCTTCTTTGTCTTCCAGATATACCCCTTCCCCCTCCGTCATCCTCCCGACCTCATATCCGGGGACATCCACCCCTTCCGGCACGGTGTACACGAGCTCGAAATCCTCACCCCCGAAGAGCGCCCAGTCCAGAGGGTCCGAGTCTAAGATCTCGCCCACCTCCCTGACCTCGGGGTCCACAGGCACGCGGTCCGCGAAGATGACGGCGCCGCATCCGCTCGCAAGGCATATGTTCCTGACCTCGGAAGCGAGCCCGTCGCTCACGTCCTCCATAGCGTGCACCCTACCCCTCAAGGACCTGGAAAGTTCTATCCTGGCCGTAGGCTCTAAATGCTTCCTTTTGACCCCCTCGAATCCTTCTACCTTCGCCTTCAGGAGGGCGAGGCCTGCGGCCGAACCTCCGAGGGGACCGGACACAAAGATCCTGTCCCCCGGCCGTGCCGACGACCGGAGGAGCAGGTCCTCCCTCCCCACCTCGCCGAAGAGCGTCACTGCCAAGACCAGGACTTCCCCGTGGGTCGTATCCCCTCCTATCACCTCCACGCCGCACCTGTCCGCCGATGCGTAAATTCCTTCGTATATCCCTTCCACAAGCTCCACCGATGAATCCGACCTGAGCGTGAGCCCCACGAGGGCGTACCTCGGCTCAGCCCCCACTGCGGCGAGGTCCGATATGTTGCTCTCCATGGCCTTCCACCCGACCTGACGTGGGGAGAAATACTCCAAGGAGAAGTGATCCCCCTCGACCAAAAGGTCTGTGGTGACGGCCAAAAGCTCCTCCCCGTACATGACGACGGCTGCGTCGTCCCCTATGCCCACCAACACTTTGGGGTTTCTGCTGGGACGGCGGAGCCTATCTATGAGGGCGAGTTCTCCTCCGAGTTCGCTTATCAGCATATCTTCTAAAACTGTGGCGAGGTCGGAAGGCCTCGCCCAGGTTCGAAGGTTCCTTCCGGAAGGGCTAAGCCGGCCGTTTCCTCAGCAGCTTCAGCACGCAGTACTCCCCGCACATGGTGCACTCTTCGTCCACAGGGGAATCGCTCTCCAAGCGGTACCTGCGGGCCTTACGAGGGTCCAAGGCGAGTTCGAACATCCCCTCCCAGTCCAAGGTCCTCCTCCTTACGGCCATCTTCAGATCCCTCTCCCTCGCCTTCGGAAGTCCCCTGGCCAGGTCCGCAGCATGGGCAGCTATCACGGACGCTATCACCCCCTCCCTCACATCCTCCACCGTGGGGAGGCGGAGGTGCTCGGCTGGGGTCACGTAGCAGAGGAAATCCGCTCCGTAGTATGCGGCCAGAGCACCTCCTATGGCACCCGTTATGTGGTCGTACCCAGGGGCTATGTCCGTCACGATGGGCCCGAGGACATAGAAGGGAGCCCCGTGGCACCATTCCTTCTGGAGCTTCACGTTCTTCCCTATCTGGTCCATCGGCACGTGACCTGGCCCCTCTACCATAACCTGGACCCCAGCCTCCCTCGCCCTCAGCACGAGCTCCCCGAGGGTCCTGAGTTCCGCAAGCTGCGCCTCGTCGGTAGCATCGTCTATGCAACCCGGCCTCAGGGCGTCCCCGAGGCTCAGGGTCATGTCGTACTCCTTGGCTATGGCCAACAGGTCGTCGAAGAACTCGTAGAGGGGGTTCTGTCTCCCCGTGAGCCTCATCCATTGGTAAAGGAACCCTCCGCCCCTGGAGACTATCCCCCCGGTCCTCCTCGAGGCCAATTCCATGTTCTCTTTGGTTATTCCGCAGTGGACGGTTATAAAGTCCACCCCCTGCCGGCCATGTCTTTCGATAGTGCGGAAGATGTCCTGAGGCTTCATCTTTTCTATCCCGACCTCGGCCACGGTCTGATAGATGGGAACCGTCCCCAAGGGGACTGGGCTTGCATCCAGGAGGGCCCGTCGAATTTCGTCCAGGTCCCCGCCGGTGCTCAGGTCCATGACGGTGTCCGCCCCAGCATCGACGGCGGCCTTAAGTTTTTCTATCTCCTCTTCGAGGTCTATGTGCTTCGGGGATGTACCCAAGTTGGCGTTCACCTTGACCCTCAGGCCCTCCCCTATCCCCAAGGGCCTGGCGCAGTGCCTCGGGTTGTGGGGTATGACCACACGTCCCTCGGCGACCGCCTTCCTCAGGACATCTATATCCATCCCCTCATCCTCTGCCACCTTCGCCATCTGTTCTGTGGTCTCGCCTTTAAGCGCACTTTCCAGCTGCGTCATCTCCCATCACCTCCAGAAAGGCCCTCACCTTTTCCCCTACGTCCTTTCCGGAGACCGCGGATATCGCACATACGGCGTCCGCTCCGGCCTTTTTGACTTCCCCCACGCTCTCCAAAGTTATCCCCCCTACGGCGACTATGGGAAGGTCCACGGCGCTCCGAACCTCCCTTAGGCCCTCGGGCCCTATCGGAGGTCCTGCGTCGGGCTTGGTGGAAGTCCGGAAGATCGGTCCCACGCCTATGTAATCCGCCCCGGCCTCCTTCGCCCTCAGGGCATCCTGGACGCTCCCTGCCGATACGCCCACGAGCTTCCCCTCCCCCAATATCCTCCTTGCGAGCTCCGGCGGCATATCTTCGGGACCCAAGTGCACGCCGTCGGCACCCACGGCCAGGGCGAGG
>QNCW01000092.1 GCA_003645885.1 Candidatus Latescibacterota bacterium
AAGATGTACAGGAGGTCACAGGAGCCTGGGCCGTCCGCACTTTCCAGCTCACGGACGCCGTAGGAGGAAAGGACTTAGCCAGGGCGGCCTCCTCGCTCCGTTCAGTCTTAGAGTCCGGCCAGCCGGTCAACTTCGTCTTAGCGATCCTGAGGAAGCACTGGGAGACCTTGGCGAGGTTGAAGGTCAAGATCAAGGAGGGAGGGTCCAAATCTAAGCTTGCGGCCGATTTAGGGGTCCATCCTTACTTCCTCGATGGCTACATAGACCAGGTGGAAGTTCGCTCCGATGACGAGATAGCACTTGGGATGGATGCTATCATTGAGGCGGAGCACAAGGTCCGCTCAGGGGGGGACCCGGAGGCCGTCCTGAACGTGCTCGTCTGGAAGCTCTGCAGGAGCCGGAAGTGGAGAGGTTCGTAGACCTTCATGTACATACGAGCTGTTCGGACGGGGTCTTCCCTCCGGAGGAAGTGGTCCGGATGGCGGTCGAGGCCGGGCTCGAGGTCATAGCTATCACGGATCACGACACCGTGGATGGGGTGAAAAGGGCCCTGGATGAGGGTAACAAGGTAGGGATAGAGGTCATACCCGGCGTGGAACTCAGCACCAGGGTCGGTCCCTCCGACATCCACATACTCGGATACTATGTGGAGGTGGATGCCCCCCCGTTCAAGGAACTGATGGAAAAGTTGAGGGAAGAGAGGTTCAAAAGGGCCAAGAAGATAGTGGAGAAGCTGAACATGCTGGGGGTCGGCCTGAGCTTCGAAACCGTACTGGAGGTCGCGGGCGAGGCCACGATAGGAAGGCCCCACATAGCGGACGCCCTCGTAAGGGAGGCTTGGGTGGAGTCCTACGACGAGGCCTTCAGGAAGTACATAGGATACGACGGTCCGGCGTACCTTCCCAAATACGAGATGAGTCCGGAGGAAGGGATAAAGGTCATAAAGCAGGCCGGAGGCATCCCCGTCTTCGGCCATCCGGGGACCGCCCGCAGGGACGAGCTGATACCCGGGATGGTGAGGGCAGGACTTATGGGCTTGGAAGCGTTCCATCCCCTCCATCCCCCGGAGGCCTGTAGATATTATAAGGACCTCGCCAAGAAGTACGGCCTCATATACACAGGAGGTTCTGACTTCCACGGCTCGGACAGAAGGATGGCCCCCTTGGGGTCCCAACGGGTCCCCTACGAGATCTTCCTGGACTTGGAGAGCACCTACCGAAGGACCAAGAAAGGGGGGTGACGGCTATGCCGGAAGTACCGGAAGAAAAGCGTAAGGCCCTGGATCTGGCGATGGCCCAGATAAACAGGCAGTTCGGGAAGGGGTCCATAATGAGGCTGGGGGAGGAGGGAGCACAGGTAGCCGCAGAAGCGATCCCCACCGGCTCCCTGGCTTTGGACGTGGCCTTGGGGATAGGAGGGGTTCCGAGGGGCAGGATAGTCGAGATATTCGGTGCGGAGGCCTCTGGCAAGACCACGCTCGCCCTTCACATAGTGGCGGAGGCCCAGAAGAGGGGGGGGCTTGCGGCGTACATAGATGCGGAGCATGCCCTCGACCCAGTCTGGGCCAAACACATAGGTGTGGACGTGGACGACCTACTGATCTCCCAGCCGAGCTGCGGGGAGGAGGCCCTGGAGATAGCTGATACCTTGGTGAGGAGCAACGCACTGGATGTGATAGTTATAGACTCCGTGGCGGCCTTGGTGCCCAGGGCGGAGCTCGAGGGGGAGATGGGGGACGCCCAGATAGGGCTCCAGGCCAGGCTCATGTCCCAGGCCCTAAGGAAGCTTACAGGAAGCGTCAACAGGTCCCGCACCTGTCTAATATTCACCAACCAGCTGAGGATGAAGATAGGGGTCATGTTCGGCAACCCCGAGACCACGACCGGAGGACAGGCCCTCAAGTTTTATTCCTCCGTGAGGATAGACATAAGGAGGGTGGGCTCGATAAGGGAGGGACAGGAGGAGATAGGAAACAGGATAAGGGCCAAGGTCGTCAAGAACAAGCTCGCACCCCCCTTCCGCACCGCCGAGTTCGACCTCATGTTCGGGAGGGGACAGTACGGGATATCAAAGGAGGGGGACTTGGTGGACCTCGGGGTGGAGCATGGGATAATAAATAAGAGCGGGACTTGGTTCTCGTACGGCGACACGAGGCTCGGACAGGGAAGGGAGAACGCCAAGGCCTACCTCAGGGAGCATCCCGACCTGGCCCGGGAGATAGAGGAAAGGATAAGGGATGCGCTCAGGGTCGGGCCTCGCCTTCCCGAGACGGCCGAAGAAGCATGAAGGTCCTGAGCTTGGAGTGGAGGGGGGAAGAGGTAAGGGTGGTCTCGGAAGATGGAGTCTTGGAAATTCTGGCCGAGACCGCCCTGGCCAAGGGGCTGAGGGAAGGGACGGAACTGGAGGACCTCGAGGGGCTCCTGCACGAGGACCAGGTTCGTAGGGCCAAGAAGATTGCCTTTAGATACTTGGCCAGGGCAAGGACCACGAAGCAGGTCAGGGAGAGGCTGCTTGAGGAGGGCTTCGGGGAAGATGTCGTCGGGGAGGTCGTAGGAAGGCTCGAGGAACTGGGGCTCCTCGACGACAGGGAGTTCGCAAGGGCGTGGGTGGAGGAGAGGTTGAGGCTCAGGCCCAGGTGGAGGAGGGCCCTCAAGGAGGAGCTTCTGAGGAAGGGGATATCCGAGGAAGTGGCGGAGGAGGCTTTGGACGAGGAACTTTCGGAGGTAGACGAAGCCCGCCTGGCAGAGGGGTTGCTGAGGAGGGCGGAGGGGAGGTACAGAAACCTGGAGCCGGATAAAGCCCTGAGGAGGATGCGGGACTTCCTCCTCAGGAGGGGCTTTTCCTGGGAGGCGGTGAAGGAGGTAACCCGTAAGCTGAGGAAGGAGTGGTTCTCAGATGAGGTCGGCCGAGATAAGGGAGAGGTTCCTGAGGTTCTTTGAGGAGAGGGGACATGTGAGGGTGCCCAGTTCCCCCGTCGTCCCCTACGACGACCCCACCCTGCTGTTCACCAACGCTGGCATGAACCAGTTCAAGAACATATTCTTAGGGCTCGAAAGGAGGTCGTACAAGAGGGCCACATCCGCACAGAAGTGCATAAGGGTATCGGGGAAGCACAACGACCTGGAGCAGGTGGGGAGGGACACCACCCATCACACCTTCTTCGAGATGCTCGGAAACTGGTCGTTCGGGGACTACTACAAGAAGGAGGCCATAGACTTCGCATGGGAACTTCTGACCAAGGACTACGGCCTCCCCCCCGACAGGCTCTGGGCTACGGTCTTCAGGGAGGACGACGAGGCCGAGGAGCTCTGGGCGAGGATAATACCGAGGAGGAGGATACTCAGGTTCGGGGAGGACGAGAACTTCTGGGAGATGGGGGATACGGGCCCCTGCGGACCCTGCACGGAGATACATCTGGACCTCGGCCCGGGCCACGGCTGTGGAAGGTCCGACTGCGGTCCGAACTGCCCCCACTGCGAAGAGGCGAACGACTTCAGGTTCGTCGAACTCTGGAACCTGGTGTTCATACAGTACAACAGGAGGGAGGACGGCTCCTTAGAGGAGCTTCCACAGAAGCATGTCGACACGGGGATGGGCCTGGAGAGGCTCGCTGCCATCCTCCAGGGCAAGGGCTCCAACTACGACACCGACCTGTTCAGGCCCCTCATAGCCAAGCTCGAGGAGCTCTCCGGCAGGAGCTACGAGGAGGACCCTACCCCGTTCAGGGTCGTGGCGGACCACATAAGGACGCTCTCGTTCGCCGTAGCCGACGGGGCCGTCCCCTCCAACGAGGGAAGGGGATATGTGCTGAGGAGGATCCTGAGGAGGGCCTCCCGCTTCGGAAGGAAGCTCGACCTACACGAGCCCTTCCTGTACAAGCTCGTATCCGTGGTCGGGGAGGTTATGGGGGAGGCGTACCCCGAGGTCGTGGAGAAGGGGGAGTACGTAGCTAAGGTGATAAAGTCCGAGGAGGAGGCCTTCGGAAGGACTTTGGACAGGGGGCTCGAGAGGTTCTCCGAGGTCGTGGAGGGCCTGAAGGCCCATGGCGAGAGGATCATTCCCGGAGAGGAGGCGTTCAGGCTCTACGACACGTACGGTTTCCCGCTGGACCTCACACAGCTCATGGCCGAGGAAGAGGGGCTTTCGGTGGACGTTGAGGGGTTCGAAAGGGCCATGGAACGCCAGAGGGAAATGGCGAGGAGGACCTCCAGGTTCCAGGCCCAGGTGGACCTCGGCGAGGGGTGGAGGGAGGTATCGGAAGGTCCCTCCTCGGAGTTCGTGGGGTACGACGAGGAGAAGGTCGTGGCAGCGGTGAGGGCCCTGAGGGAGGTCGGGGGAGATGTCGAGGTGATACTCAGCCATACCCCCTTCTACGCCGAGGCCGGAGGCCAGGTCGGGGATATGGGATGGCTCAGGGCCGAAGGGTTTCTGATAGAGGTCACCGACACCCAGAGGGTAGCAGGGGAGATAGTGCACAGGGGGAAGCTCAGGGAAGGGTCGCTTGAGAGGGTCCCCACCGAGGTCGTGGCCGAGATAGACCACGTAAGGAGGGCCTCGATAAGGCGTAACCACACTGCCACCCACCTCCTGCACAGGGCCCTGAGGGAGGTCTTAGGGGAACATGTGAGGCAGTCCGGGTCGCTCGTGGCCCCCGAGAGGCTAAGGTTCGACTTCACCCACTTCGCAGGTACCTCCCCCGAGGAGCTCGAGGCCGTAGAGAAGCTCGTGAACGGTTGGATAAGGGAGGACGTACCCGTAAGGACCGAGGAGATGCCCCTCCAGGAGGCCCTAAGGACCGGGGCGATAGCGATATTCGGGGAGAAGTACGGGGAGGTCGTGAGGGTCGTGGAGGTCGAAGGGGTGAGCAAGGAGCTCTGCGGAGGGACCCACGTGGCAAGGACCGGGGAGATAGGACTCTTCAGGATAGAGTCCGAGGGGAGCGTGGCCGCAGGCATCAGGAGGATAGAGGCCCTGACGGGTGAGGAAGCAGAAAGGGCGGACAGGGAGGACAGAAGGCTCCTTTCCGAACTCGGCGCCCTCCTGAACGCATCCGGAAGGGAGATCTTAGGAAGGGTGGAGGAACTTCTGGAACGGGCCAGGAGGCTGGAGAAGGAAGTAAGCGCCCTTAAGAGGAGGGATGCCCTGAGCAAGGTGAGGGAGGTCGTCTCGGGCGCTGTTGAGGTGGAAGGGTTGAAGGTGGTGGCCGAGAAGGTTGAGGCCCAAGACCCTGAGGTCCTCAGGGAGATGGCGGACAGGCTCAGGGACGCCCTCGGGAAGGGGGTCGGGGTCTTAGGGACGGAAGCGGACGGGAAGGCCCTGCTCGTGGCCGTGGCGACCGAGGACGCTGTATCCTGTGGGGTCAGGGCCGACGTGCTCGTGAGGGAGGTGGCGAAGCTCGTGGGAGGGGGAGGAGGCGGCAGGCCCCACCTCGCCCAGGCCGGGGGGAAGAGGCCGGAGAGGCTCGAGGAGGCGCTGGCCAAGGTTCCGGAGGTGGTCAGGAGGATGTTGGAAGGGAGGGGATGTTAGCTCATATGGGAAGGGTCTACAAGTACCTGCTCTCCGTGATGAGGGACAAGGGAGCGGGGTACCTCGTGCTTCTGGACCCCGACAGGCTTGACCCCCGGAAGGTCAAGGACGTCGGCATGGCATGCCAGGAGGGTGGGGCGGACGCACTGCTTGTTGGAAGCAGCCTGCTTCTGGGGGACACCTTGGACAGGGTGGTGTGGGACCTCAAGGAGGTCGTGGACGTACCTGTCATACTCTTTCCCGGCAGCTCCGACCAGCTCTCCGCAGGTGCTGACGCCGTACTGTTCCTGAGCTTGGTGAGCGGGAGGAACCCTGAGCTCCTCATAGGCCAGCAGGTGAGGGCTGCACCGAAGATCCGAGCCTTCGGCCTTGAGCCCATATCTACTGCTTACATCCTCGTCGAAGGGGGAGCCTTGACCACCGTGGAATACATGAGCAACACCAGGCCCATACCGAGGGATAAGGTGGATGTGGCCATGGCGCACGCTTTGGCGGCCGAATACCTCGGGATGAGGATGGTGTACCTGGAGGCGGGAAGTGGAGCGAGGTTCTCGGTCCCGGAGGAGATGGTGAGGGGGGTCGCAGGGTACGTGGGCCTCCCCGTTATAGTGGGAGGGGGGATAAAGGACCCAAAGGTCGCACGTCGGAAGGTTGAGGCCGGGGCTTCCTTCGTCGTAACTGGAAACGTGTTGGAGGACGGTAGGCTCACCCCCGAGAGGGTGAGGGCCTTCGCGGACGCCGTGCACTTGGGGGGAAGATGATAGATATGCACTGTCACCTCCTCCCCGGGGTCGACGATGGCCCGAGGGATTGGGACGAGAGCCTGGCCCTCGTGCGCCAGGGGGCGGAGGACGGGATAAAGGCGGCTCTGGTCACGCCACACCTGGGGGAACTGAACCCCGAATATGCCGAGGTCGTAAAGGAGAAGTTCTCCGAGCTCGTCGGGAGGGTGAGGGAGGAAGGCATAGATATGAGGCTGATCCTTGGGGCCGAGGTGGCTTTCGACTTAGGGCTCGAAAGGCTCAAGGAGTTCGGCCTGGGAACGTTCGGGGGAAGGTACTTCCTCTTGGAGCTCCTTCCCCTCGGCTTCGTCTCCCCGAGATTAGAGGAAGTGCTCTTCAACCTGCACCTCGAGGGCCTTCGCCCGGTCCTCGCCCACATAGAGAGGTACCCGGGCCTCGTGGACGACACGAAACGGCTGGAGAAGTTGGTTAGAACGGGAGCGCTCCTTCAGGTGAACGCTGAAGCGTTCCTGAGGAAGCAGGCCAGGACAGTCCTTAAGCTCGTCAGGATGGGGTTGGTGCACATCGTCGGAAGCGACGCCCACGATCCTCTCTCCAGGCCGATGAGGATGGCGGAGGCGTACGGGGTCGTGAAGGAAAAACTCGGAGCGAGGATGGCCGAAAGGATATTTGAGGAGACCCCCGAAGCCCTTCTTTCGGGGGAGGAGGTCGACTTAGAGCCTATGGCTAAGGAGGAAGGGAGCATATTCGGGAGGATAGTTCAGAGGCTCAGGGGGACCTGATGGAGAGGACCTTTGTGATGATAAAGCCCGACGGTGTGAGGAGGGGTTTGGTGGGAAGGATAATAAGTAGGCTGGAGGATGTGGGACTTAAGCTCGTGGGACTCAAAATTCTCAGGGCGGACGAGGAGCTTGTAAGGGAACACTACCCGGACGATCCCGGGTGGTTGAAGGCCGTGGGGGAGAAGACATTGATGACTTACAGGGAGTACGGCATGGACCCCCTGAAGCAGATAGGGACCGACGACCCGGTCCAGATAGGGAGGTGGGTGAGGGAGAAGCTCGTGGAATTTATAACTTCTGGACCCGTCGTGGCCATGGTCTGGGAGGGGAACCATGCTATAGAGGTCGTGAGGAAGCTCGTGGGGAACACCGTGCCCCTGTTCGCAGGGCCGGGGACGATAAGGGGGGACTTCTCGGCCGACTCGCCGGACCTGGCCAACCGTGAGGGAAGGCCGGTCTACAACCTCGTACACGCCTCCGGCGACCCGGAGGAGGCTGAAAGGGAAGTAAGGTTGTGGTTCAGGGATGAGGAACTTTTAGAAGGGGGACGAGATGGCGGAGGAGGTTAAGCTCGCCTTCATAGGATGCGGGGGGATAACCCGCTCCCACCTGGAACAAGGGTTGAAGAACTTCGAGGACGTTCAGTTCGTGGGGTGGTGCGACGTGGACGAGAAGGCGGCCGCAGCCCGCAGGGAACAGGTAGGAGACAGGGGGGAAGTTTACACCGACGCCCGAAGGATGTTGGACGAGACCAAGCCGGATGCCGTGTACATAATGCTACCCCCCTTCGCCCATGGACCTGCGGAAGAACTCGTGATAGAGCGCAGGATCCCGTTCTTCGTGGAGAAGCCTGTAGCGAAGGACCTCGATACGGCCCTGAGGGTGGCCGAGGGGGTCAAAAGGCATAACCTCATCACCTCGGTGGGATACATGAACCGCTACCGGAGGTCGGTCCGGAGGGTCAAGGAGCTGCTCGAGGGACGGAAGCCCGTCATTATGCACGGGGGTTGGGTCGGAGGAGGACCCGCTAAGTACGAAGGGATCTGGAGGTGGTGGGTCCAGAAGGACAAGTCCGGCGGACAGTTCTTAGAGCAGACCACCCACACGATAGACTTGGCCCGCCACTTCTTCGGCGAGGTCGAGGAGGTATACGCCGTCCCCGTAAGGGACCGCATCCCGAGGCCGGACTTCTTTACCATAGAGGACGCCTCCATGGTCCAGATGTCCTTCGTCAACGGAGCTGCCGCCAACCTCTATAGCTCCTGCTGCACCTCCGTGGGAGGAGGGATCTTCCTCACCCTATGGGCCACCGATATGAAGGCGGAGTTCACGGGATGGGAGCACAGCGTCAGGATATACCTCCCGGGCGACGAGCAGATAACCATACCCGGGGAGCCCAACATCTTCGCCCTCGAGGACCGAGCCTTCATAGACTCGGTCAAGGCCGGCGAGGACAGGGGAATTCTGGCCACATACGAGGATGGACTTAAGGCCGTAGCCATAGCTTGCGCTGCCGACGAATCCATGCGGACGGGCAGGGCGGTGGAGGTGAAAGTCTAAGCTTTTAATATACACCTGCCTTCCGAGACGTTCCCTCGTTCACCATCTTCGCATCCGGACCCGAAGCCTCATAAAGGCCAGCTCCTATATCCCTACGGCTCGACGTCATCGAACTGGTCAGAGTGGCCGGCTACTCCGAGATAATAGGGTTCTTCGTCAAACTTTGTGGAACCAAGTAGGGGCAATCGGTGGGCATCTGAGACTTCATTGCTTCAGAGGGGCCTGGAGCTGTCCCCATACCCCTGCTGGTGGACATCAGTGGACGAAGG
>QNCW01000093.1 GCA_003645885.1 Candidatus Latescibacterota bacterium
ACATCCCCCGGGGAAGAGCCCTATCTCGTCCACAAGCTCGGTATGCTCCCTCCGAGGGAAGCTACCGGCAGGCCTTACGACCACGTCCGCCACGGCCTGTCCTACTAAGAGGAACCTCACATCTTCTTCACCAGCTTCCTCGCAAGTTCTTCGGCCACGGCCCTGAGTCCCTCCTCGAGACCTTCCGCGGAGCTTGCGGCCACCACCTTTCCCGTCGCCACCGAGACCAGCCTCAGGTCCACCTCCACCTTCATGCCCCTCCTCACAACCCTCCCCAAGAGCACGTACTCCGCCCCCACGAGCTTACCTATCCTCGAGGCCGTCTCGGGGTCCACGAGGCCCGTAGCTCCCAGCTTCTGCTCCTCCAGGACCTTGTTCAACCTCTCCCTCTCCACCACTTCCACCTTCCCGGTCCTTACCAACGCCGTGACCAGCATATCCCTCAGGGCCTCGGCTGTCTCATGACCCCTCCAGCCCGTAGCATCGGGCCTCAGCACGGCGACCGTTGGAAGGGGCCTCGAGGCGAGCTTTGCCCTGACCTCGTCCAAGAGCCCCCGGGCCTCGGGGTAAACCTCGGCCTCAGGCGGCACCTTCTCCAATTCCTTGACCGCAGATCTATAGTCTCCTTCCCTTAAAGCCGAACGGGCCCGTTCCAAGTGTATCCTCGCAAGCTCCTCGGCAGCTTCCGAGAACGCAGGTTCCGCCTCCCTCAGGGCCCTCGCAAGCTCCGCCCTATCCACCCTGAGCTTCCCGACGGCCGCCCTTATTGCACTTTCTTCGTCCCTCCCCATCCCCCTGCCCGAAAACTCCGCTGAGCTCAACACCCTCCCCGAGGGCAGCACGGTCACCGAGACCTTGAGCCTCACGTTTGCCAGAACCCTCGTCCCACCGAAGCCCTGAACTTCCTTAACTTCCCGGACTTCTACCTTCCCCTTGAGCACTATCGGAGACCTATCGTCCAATGGATATCCGAGCTTACCCAAGGCCCTTGTGAGCTTACCCTCGACTTCCTCCCCCTCAGGCCCTCGGACCTCCAAAGCCACGGGGACCCCCTCCCTCAGCACCTTATACGAGAACCTCACCTCGGGAAGTCCCTTAAGCCTCACCCCCTCCGGAAGTCCCCCTATCACTATCCTCGATACCACCTCCCCTACGCCGGGCCCGGTCGCCAGGGCGACCGGCTCGACTTCGGCCTCCCCCTCGGGGTTCGTCGTCATCTCATCTATCCTCTTGCCGTCCGCATAGGTGAACCTCACCCTGATTCCTTCCACCGGCCTCCCCTCCCTCGTGACCCTCACGACCATGGGCCCGAGCTCCTCCCCTTCCCTCGCCTCCTGCCCGTCCCCGGAGACCTTCTCCATGACGATCCCGGAGGTCACCTTCCTGACCTCGGAGAGCACCCTGGACGGGGGGATTGCTTCCAACTTCCCGGGGACGGGGGCCACCGCACGGTAGAGGGCGAGCCTGGCGGAAGTCTCCAGGGAAAGCTCGTAAGCCTGGGAGAGCGACCCCAATGCCTCGGGCACCTTCCCTTCTTCGGCGAACTCCTTCGCCTCCTCGAGGAGCCTTTCCACCTCCCTGGCCTTCTCGGAGATCTCGGCCTCTATCTCGCCTGCGAGTCTCAGGCGGTCCAGAACGGCTAAGGCATAGTACCTCCCGTCCTCCTCCGCCGTCTCGGCTATCCTTATCCCGGAGACCTCCCCGTGGACTATCTGCCTCGTCCTTTCAGCGAACTGCTCCCTTACAGCCTCCTGCCCCCCGAGCCCGAACGCCTCCTTCCTGTACTCCACCTCGGATTCCACCTTCACCCTTATCTGCCTTAAGACCTCGAGCCTGGCCTGCTCGGCAGCGTCCTCGGGGTCCTTCTCGGAGACGCCAACTCCCAATATGTACCTACCCTGCGGATATCCGGGATGTCTGTGCGTCTCCACCCACCCCGGAAGCCTCCCCCAGCAGGCCGGCCATGCGACCAAGATAGCTAATACCGCAAGGGTCCTCATGGTCACCTCCTCGTCACCTTCAGGAGGAGCAGCTTCCTGTTGATGTTTATCCTCCTCAACTTCCCGTCGGGGAACTTCTCGGCGAACCCCTTCCTCAGAGCCCTGTAGAACTTCGTGCTCTTGGCGAACTTCTCAGGGTCCGCCCAGACGAGGTAGTCCATGGTCTCCTCGGTCACTACGTTCTCCTTGTAATCCTCCGCCAGCTCGTCCAAAAGTTCTGAGAACGCCATGGTGAGGTCGTCCAACTCGTCCTCGTCGAAGTCCCCCTCCACCTTGACTATGACCTTATACTGAACCCCACGCTCTAAGTCCTCCTTCCAGTAGGCCATAATTCTGCTCAGGACCTTGTCCACAGCGTCGTGCACGGCCTCCTCGACCACAACGGCCTCGGGGGAGGGCCTCTCCCGGCTGTATCCTGTCTCCGTCCCGAGTAGCCTTGCCGTCGTGGTCTCGTACGCCCTTACCCCTACCATCCCCTTCCGCACGAGCGTGCTTCCTACGTAGCGCTCGTTCATCTGGACGGTGAAGGTTATGTACACGTCGCTGCCCACCGAAAGGGCGAGCTGGTATGCGTAGTCCTCCTCGAAGCCCTTAAGGGCAGCCTGGGCCTCCGCCAGGTTCCCTATGGTCTCCATCTGCTCCGGGACCACGACATCGTACCTCCTGGCCGTAAGGTAGGATTCTATCACCTGCGCGGCCTGCTTGAGCTTCGGGTCCCTCGCCATCGCATCTATGGGGCTTTCGCCCTTGGGGACCTCGGGTATCACCATTATGACGGGGAGCCCCAGGGCCTGGGTTATCTCCTTCCTTGCCGTGAGGACACCGTCGGCGACCAGGTCCTCCCTTAAAAGTCCCTTGTTCACGATGAAATACTTGCGGACCTTAAGCTTCTTTCCCCCCTCCATCTTCACCCTGCTCTCGAAGGTCTCCTGCTCCCAAGTTATGTACCTGGAGAGCCTCTCCGGGCTGAAGTACTTACCCTTTACGAGCTGGAACTTATCCTTCTCCTCCCGGGTCTGAAGCAGGGGGTCCGTCCCTCCGAAGAGCACGAAGTACACAGCGCACCTCCTGGCGTCCAGAAGGGCGCTTTTCGTAAGCTTCTTTCCGACACCTATCCCGGTGGCCAGCACCTTAACCTCCGCCGGGCTCACGGACTCTACGAATACGGCCTCCTTGGACCTCGGCACCTCCCCTGGTGTCCCCTTTCTCGCATATGCGCATGCTGCCAGAACTAAGAAGGCCAACGGTAATAACCTGTTCATGGCCACCTCCTCGCTTATCAAAGAGTGGGTGGAGAATAGACCAAGTGTAGCCCGAAGAAGGCGCCCCTCCTGTCCACCTCCGGTCCTGTGAACTTATAGGTCTCCTCCCTTTCCTCCCCTTTGACCTTCTGCGACCACTTCTCGGTCCAGCCGTCCCCCTTGCCCACGGTGTAGCCCGCGCAGATTCCGAAGTTCAGGTCCTCCCTGAGGGCCACCTCCAGCCCCCCGCATAAGGATAACAGCCGTTCCTCCTGCGAGTACGAAAGTTCCTGTTCCTCCTTGAAGGACCTCGTGAAGGTCAACCTGTGGAGCTGGTACCTCACCTCCCCCACAAAGGCCAGCCTCTTGATGTAGTACTTCTTCATGACCCCTAAGTACCCTCCAATACAAAGCCCGACTGCCTTCTTCTCCTCATCCCCGAGCTTGAGCTTTGCATCCTTCACGGGGGCCAGACCAAAATAGAGGCCCACCGTCAGGAAGGACTGAGGTATACCGGTGTACCTCGCCGAGTTCGCCTGAAGGGCCAGCTCTAAGGACGGCACCGAGAGGGTGTCCCCGGAAAGCTTAAGCTCCCCCTTCTTCCCTGCGTAGCTCAGCACGTCCGTCTTCACCATCAGCGGAGCTAAGTAGAACCTCGGCACCAGGTCTATCCCTATCCTCGGGAACTCCCTCACGTACATGCCCGGCTCGTAGGAACCTATTATCACCTTACCCCTGCTTATCCTATCTCCGACCTGGCGCACGAAGAAGAAGCCCTTCTTGGCCCTCCTCACCTTCCCCCCCTCCTCGTAGTCTTCGAAGACCCTGAACCTTTGGTCCACGAAGAGCCCTTCTGCCTTCCCCAAGTTGAACTCGACCCAGCTCCATCCCGCATCCACGACCTCGCCCTTCAACCTGAACTCCTCAAGCTCGGCCGTGCGCACGGCCAGATTCTTCGCCATCCAGTCCGCAGCCCGGAGGAAGGCGTACTCGTCCCCCTTCAACTTCCTTCCCATCCACTTGTAGGTGGAGTCCGGCTCGGCCAGGCCTCTGCCGTGGGCCTCGACGACCTTCAGGGGCTCCATCCCCCCGTCGGCCCTGAGGTGGAACCAGGCCAGTCCGCCCCTCAGGGAGTACGAGACCGTCTTCTTTTCCTTCTCCTCCTTGACCTTTCGCTCGTACCCCGTCACAACCGGAAGGAAGAGGTAGGCCGAGTTCATCACCTTCTCCAAGTGTTCTGCCGTGATCCCCAGCTCCTTGGCCTTGCGGACCACGAAGGACCTCCTCTCCTCCTCCGAGACCAACCCCTTGGCCTTCATCTCCTTCTTCATGTCCAGGATCCGCACTATGGTGGGGGCCACGGTCTCGGTGAGAACCTCCCCCACCTCCTCCACGGAGAGGCTGTCCTCGGCCCCGGCCTCCTCCACGAACCTTTCGGTGAGGGCAGGAGGTAGGGGCTCGTAGTCGAACCTCGGCATCTCGTCGACTATGCGCCTCTTTAGGGCTTCCAATAGCATCCCCGCCTGTTCGTCCGTCATCCTCCTCGCCTGGAGGGTGGCCCTCCAGACGAAACCCACATAGGATATGGTCTTGCGTTCGTAGCGTTCGACGGAAAGCCCCTGGCCCGTCCAGATGGAGACCAGAAGGGCTAAGGCCCACATGTCACACCTCCTGCCAGAGCTCCCTGAACCTTCTAAGGTCCGACTCCGCCTGCGCCAGGACCGCCTCGGGGGGATATCCCCCGTACTCGCTGTGGAAGTCCAAGATGCCCTCGTACCCCCGTGCCTTAAGCTCCCTCACGAACACCCCCCACTCCACCAGCCCGTAGCCCATGGGCACAACGACAGCTCTCCTTTCCCCTTTGAGGTCCCCGTGAGGTTTCTGCCATACGAGATCCTTGAGGGCGAAGAGCTTTATGTAATCCCATCCGACCGAAAGTTCGAAGGGGAGCCTCCCGCCCACCAGCGAAAGGTGTCCCACATCTGCGAATATCCCGACGTATCGTGGGTCCATCCCCTCCACGAGCCTCACAGCGTAGCCCATGTTGAGGCCCATAGTACCTCCGGAGTGGTTGTGGACCACCGTGACCACCCCGGTCTCCTCCGAGAGCTTCCGGAACCCCTCGAGCTTCCTGCGGCAATCCTTCAGCATCTCCCAGTAGTCCCCGTCCTTCAAGGTCCAATACCCTATCTTTATGAACCTCACCCCCGCCCTCCCACAGGCCTCGTACATCCTCCGGGCGGTCCCGTCCTCGGGCTCGGTCATGTCCCCGGGAGCGGTCACCAACGGCACGGAAAGCCCCTCGTCCCCAAATATCTTAACTGCCTCGGGGAGCTTCTCGAGGCAGTTGTCGGGGTTCACGGGGTACCCTGGCCTCACGCAGAGGTCCACGCCCGTCATTCCTATGCGCTTCAGGCCTTCGGCTATCCGGGGGATGTCGTATCCGAGCAGGTGTTTGGTGAACATTATGTATTCCATAGGTCTCCTCCTAAGACACGACCTTGTTGAGGGGATATTCTATTATCCCCTGTGCCCCGGCCCTCTTGAGCTTAGGTATCAAGTCCCTCGCCACCTTCTCCTCCAGCACCACCTCCACTGCCACCCAGTCCGGGTCGGTCTGGTCCGAGACCGTGGGGGTGTGCAGGGCGGGGAGGAGGGCCACGACCTCCTCTAATTTCTTCTTCGGTACGTTCATCTTAAGTCCAACCTTGGACTCTGCCTCTAAAGCTCCTTTAAGTAACATTGCTAAGTTCTCGGCTTTCTCCCTCTTCCATCTATCCTTGTATGCCTCCCGGTTCATAACGAACCTGGTGGTGGATTCCAGTACGGTCTCGACTATCCTCAGCCGGTTGGCCCTGAGGGAGGTTCCGGTCTCGGTGAGTTCAACTATGGCGTCCGCAAGCTCCGGAGGCTTGACCTCGGTCGCCCCCCACGAGAACTCCACGTCAGCCTTTATCCCCCTCTCCCTCAGGAACCCCTTCGTCACCTCCACGAGCTCGGTGGCTATCCTCTTGCCTTGAAGGTCCTCCACCCTCTCTATGGGGGAGTCCTCGGGGACCGCCACCACCCACCTTACGGGCCTGAACCCCTCCTTGGCGTACACCAATTCCGCCACCTCCACCAGGTCCACGCCGCTTTCCAATATCCAATCCAGGCCCGTAAGCCCCACATCCAAGGCACCCTGAGCCACGTACCTCGGTATCTCCTGAGCCCTTATGAGGAGCCCCTCGAGCTCGGGGTCGTCTATCGAGGGGACGTAGGACCTGTGTCCAACCCTTATCCTGTACCCTGCCTTCTCGAACAGCTTTAAGGTCGCCTCCTGAAGGCTCCCCTTAGGTAAGGCTATCCTCAGTTTCCTCATCCCCCCTCCCTGAGCTTACGGAACCCTTCCTCCAACCTGTCCATGGCTTCCTTCAGCGCTTCCATCCCAGCGGCATACGAGATCCTTATCCTCCCTTCCATCCCGAACCCGGCGCCCGGGACGCAGGCGACCTCGAGCTCCTCCAACATCCAGTTGCAAAGCTCGACCGAATCCTTCCCAAGCTCGGACACATCCGGGAAGACGTAGAACGCCCCCTGCGGCACGGGACAGGATACCCCGGGCATGGCCTTGAGCCTGCCCACCACGTAGCGCCTTCGTTCGTCGAAGGCCCCGACCATCTCGTTCACGCAGTCCTGAGGCCCCCTGAGAGCGGCCAGGGCAGCTGCCTGGGCTATGGAGTTGGGGTTCGAGGTCTCCTGGCTCTGGACCTTCCCCATCGCCGATATGACCTCCTCCGGCCCCGCGGCGTAACCTATCCTCCATCCGGTCATGGCGTACGCCTTCGAGACCCCGTTGACCACGATCGTGCGTTCCTTGAGCTCCGGGACCACGGAGGCTACTGAGAGGTGCTTCTGCCCATCGTACACGAGCTTCTCGTATATCTCGTCCGAGATGACCCAGACCCCAGCATCGGCCAGGACCTTCCCTAAGGCCCCCAGCTCCTCCTCGGTGTACACGACGCCCGAAGGATTACATGGGCTGTTGAGGATCACCGCCTTGGTCCTCGGAGAGAGGGCCTCCTTAAGTGACTCCGGCGTGAGCTTAAGTTCCTCGTCCGGGCGGGCGAAGACGGGCCTTCCGCCTGCGAGCTTCACCTGCTCCGGGTAGCTGACCCAGTAAGGAACTGGCACGACGACCTCGTCACCCTCTTCCACCAAAGCCTGTATAGCTAAGTATATCGAATGCTTCGCCCCGCAGTTCACTATGACCTGAGATGGCTTATATTCCAGACCGTTGTCCCTAAAAAACTTCTCGCATACCGCCTCCTTCAGCTCCGGTATCCCGGTGGCCGGGGTGTACTTGGTGAACCCGTCCTTGAGGGCCCTTACCGCTGCCTCCTTTATGTGCTCAGGCGTGTCGAAGTCCGGCTCCCCTGCGCTGAGGGATATGACGTTCCTTCCCTCCGCCTTCATCTGCTTGGCCTTGGCCGATATCGCGAGCGTAACCGAAGGCTGGACGCTTGCTGTCCTTCTGGAGATAGCCACAGGAACCTCCCTTCCTTTACAGCACGCCTATCGCCCTGTATGCATCTTCAAGCTCGGGCTTCTCCCTTAGACCGCATTCTATCTCCTCCCTGTCCGACCTTCCATAAAGGTAAGAAACCGCCAATATCATCAAGGTTATGGTGACCCACATGGTCAAGAACCACTGCTTTGAGACCATCTTGGCGTTCAGCTCTCCTATACGGGCATCCATCTCCTTCCTAAAAGCATCTACCGTCTTCTCCAGTCCGTCCACCCTCCCTTCAAGCCTGGCCACCGCCACCTTCAGCTCGGCTATGTCCTCCTTCAGAGGCTCGAATTTACGGTCTATCAACTTCCCTATCTGCTCGAGGTCCCTCTGGCTGAGCTCCCCCCAGGAGGGCATAGCCAGAAGAAGCACCAAACCTATTGCGGACAAGGCTCTCACGGTCTCCCCCTTGAATAAGCCAGGCCAACCTTCCTGATACAAAAATAACCCCTTAGATGGCCTTAGTCAAGGAGCTTGTAACAGAAAGGCCGCTGAACTACAGCGGCCTCTAAGACCTTGCATTTTCTTAGAATCTCTTACCTTTTTCTGAAGTTGCCCACGAATATAAAGAAGTCGTCGAAATCTACCTTCCCATCCCCGTCCAGGTCGTAGGCCGGGTCGAAACCGGGATCTCCGGAACCCTTCCCGAACTTGCCTACAAAGAGGAGGAAATCGTCGAAATCTACCTTCCCGTTCCCATCGAAGTCGCCGATAAGCTCCTGCGTCCTTCTTTCCACCGTTATGTCTATCTGGCCGGGAGAGGCAAGGGAATAGCTTTCCACATCCCCCATATCCTCCCCTTCGAGCAGGAGCCTTATTCCATTGGCAGATGCGATCTCCCTCACTTCCTCACTCCCCCAGCTTATGACGGCTCCTGTCCCCTCCACCTTCAACCTCCAAGATGTGGTGTCACCTATCGCCCTTATGTCCCTATACAGCTCCGGAAAGAGCCCAGAAGCGGAAAAATAGGCATGGAAACCTCCACAAGGAGGACTCGGAGGGGCCGGAAGGTCCAT
>QNCW01000094.1 GCA_003645885.1 Candidatus Latescibacterota bacterium
GGCTCCCAGGCCAACATGAGCGCCTACTTCGGGCTCCTTGAGCCCGGGGACAAGATAATGGGCATGAGGCTCTCCGAAGGGGGACACCTGACGCACGGACATCCTGTAAATTTCTCCGCCCGCTGGTTCTGCTCGGTCTCGTACGGGGTGGACAGGGAGACCGAGACCATAGACTACGACGAACTCAGGCGCACCGCCCTTAAGGAGAGGCCTAAGATGATAGTCGCGGGGGCCACCGCATATCCGAGGACCTTGGACTTCGAGAAGTTCCGGGAGATAGCAGATGAAGTGGGCGCCCTGCTTATGGTGGACATGGCCCACATAGCGGGGCTCGTGGCCGGAGGGGTCCATCCGAGCCCTGTGCCCTGGGCGGACGTCGTGACCAGCAGCACCCACAAGACCCTGAGGGGACCGAGGGGAGGGTTTATACTTTGTAAGGCTAAGTATGCCCGAAAGATAGATAAAGGGGTCTTTCCGGGAGTGCAGGGTGGACCCCTTATGCACGTGATAGCGGCCAAGGCCGTGGCCTTCGGCGAGGCCCTCCGGCCCTCGTTCAGGACCTACGCCGAGAAGGTGGTCAAAAACGCTAAGGCTTTAGCTGAGGAACTCAAGAGCTTAGGGCTCAGGCTCGTCTCGGGCGGGACCGATACCCACCTGCTCCTCGTGGACCTCTCCCCCTTGGGTATAACAGGAAGGGATGCGGCCAAGGCCCTGGATCGGGCCGGGATAACCGTGAACAAGAACTCCATCCCCTTCGACAGCACCCCTCCCACCGTCACGAGCGGGATCCGGATGGGCACCCCTGCCCTCACCACAAGGGGCATGGGCGAGGAGGAGATGAGAACGATCGCTCGTATGATAGTGAGGGTTCTGGAGCACATGGACGAGGAAAGGGTCATAAAGGAGGTGAGGGAGGAAGTTCGCCATATGTGCGAGAGGTTCCCCATACCGGAGGTTTTCGAATAGGGAGGAGATATGGGGAGGCTCAGGAACCAGATCGTGGGCAAGAGGTGGCTCGCTCCAGAGATAGTGCAGATGGAGGTGTACGCTCCGGAGATAGCCGAGAGGGCGAAGCCTGGGCAGTTCTTCATCGTAAGGGTGGAGGAGGGGGGGGAGAGGATCCCCTTGACCTTAGCGGATTGGGACCCCGACGGGGGCACGATAACCCTCGTGGCCCAGGTCGTAGGGGTCACCACGGCCAAACTTTCAAAAAGGAATGTCGGGGATAGGCTCGCCGATGTCGTGGGGCCTCTGGGCAACCCGAGCAAGATAGACAAGTTCGGAAGGGTGGCATGCGTAGGAGGTGGCGTCGGGGTGGCGCCCATATATCCCATAGCTCGGGCCCTGAAGGAGGCCGGAAACGAGGTCGTGTGCATAATCGGGGCCAGGACCGAGGGGCTCCTCTTCTGGGAGGAGAGGTTTTCCTTCGCCGACAGGGTCCTCGTGACCACGGACGACGGCTCGTACGGGAAGAAGGGCTTCGTCACCGACGCCCTCGGGGAGCTCCTGGAGTCCGGTCAGAATGTGGACCTCGTCTACGCCGTAGGCCCGGTCGTGATGATGAGGGCGGTGAGCGATCTTACGCGCAAGTACGGAATCCGCACGATAGTGAGCCTGAACCCTATAATGGTGGACGGGACGGGTATGTGCGGAGCCTGCAGGGTCACCGTCGGAGGAAGGACCCGCTTCGCCTGCGTGGACGGGCCGGAGTTCGACGGGCACCAGGTGGACTTCGCCGAACTTATGCAGCGGCTGAAGATGTACGTGGACATGGAGAGGGAGGCCATGGAAAAATATAGGAAGGAGGAGGGATGCGGAAGATAATCTTAGGGTCGGCGTTGGTCGTGGGGATGGTCTTGGCCGGTTGTGGGAGGAACGAGGTGAGGCTGGAGCTGGAGGGGTTGAACGGAAGGAAGGTGAGGGTGTGGGTCAAGAGCAAGGTGGCGGTGGACACGAACGTCGTGGTCTCGGGTGGCATGGTCTTCCAGAACGCGGAGGACGGCGAGTGGGTGGCCAAGGTGGTGACCAACAACTTCCTTCGGGAAGAGAGGCTGATAGTCAAGCCCAAGCCGTTCAGAGGGGTGCGATCGTACAAGTTCTCCTTCCGCATACCTCCGGAGCCGAAGTTCGTGCCCAAGGGGACCATCGCCTTCGCCACGAACAGGGACGGGGACAAGAACTGGGAGATATACGAGGTGAAGGTGGACGGCACGGGCCTCAGGAACCTATCCCGGTGTCCCGAGGGCTCGGACATAGAGCCCGCCTGGTCCCCGGACGGGAGGAAGATAGCCTTCGTGAGCGACAGGAACGGCTTCCTTAACCAGGACATATATGTTATGGACGCCGACGGTTCCAACCAGGTGAGGCTCACCTACGACGAGGCTAAGGACTACGACCCCGCCTGGTCCCCGGACGGCAAGAAGATAGCCTTTGTGAGCGAGCGCACGGGCAAGGCCCAGATATACATCATGAACGCAGACGGCACAGGGCTCAGGTGTATATCCGACGGGACTGCCTCGGACCGTTCCCCCGCCTGGTCCCCGGACGGAAAGAAGATAGCCTTCGTGAGCGACAGGTACAGCACCCCCCAGCAGGGGAACGACGACATATTCGTCATGAACTCCGACGGCACCCACATAGTCCGCCTCACGGAGGACCCCGAATATGACTTCGCCCCACAATGGTCGCCCGATGGAAAGTACATTCTCTTCACCTCGAGCAGGTACGGAGGGCAGGAGATATTCATCATGAAGGCGGACGGGTCCTGCAAGATGCGCCTCACCGTGACCGAGGACATATACGAGTGGACTCCGGTATGGTCCCCGGACGGCCTGGGGATCGCATTCGCGAAGGGCAAAGGGGACGACTACGATATCTGTATAATGGACAGGGGAGGACGGGAGGTCCGGAAGGTCTTGGACGACCCATACGAGGACAGAGACCCGAGCTGGAGGCCGTACTAACCGAAGGAGGACGTTATGTCCATCCTGGACCTGTTCTGGATCTTTGTGATGTTCGTGGCCGTGGTCCCCCTCATCCGGCAGAGGATGTTGGAGGCGAGCCGTATAAGGGCAATACAGCGATTGGAGCACAAGCGCAAAAGCCGGGTCATAGCACTCATACACCGTCAGGAGACCATGCACCTTTTGGGCTTCCCCCTTATGCGCTACATAGACATACAGGATGCGGAGGAGGTCATAAGGGCCATAAGGATGACGGATAAAAATATGCCCATAGACCTCGTCCTCCACACCCCCGGGGGCCTGGTGTTGGCCGCCGAGCAGATAGCCTACGCTTTATCGAGACATCCTGCCAAAGTCACGGTCTTCGTGCCTCACCACGCCATGTCGGGGGGGACCCTCATAGCCCTGGCCGCCGACGAGATAGTTATGGACCCGGACGCGGTCTTAGGACCTGTGGACCCACAGCTGGGGAACTATCCCGCCGTCTCCCTCCTCAAGGTCCTGCAAGAGAAGGACAGGGAGCACATAGACGACCAGACCCTGATAATGGCGGATGTCGGGAGGAAGGCCATAGAGCAGGTGAGGAGGTGCGTGCGCAAGATCTTGGAACCCAAGATGGGGCCCGAGAAGGCGGAGGAGATAGCTCGGGTCCTCACCGAGGGAAGGTGGACCCACGACCACCCCATAACTTACGAGGAGGCAAAGGAGCTCGGACTTCCGGTCTCCGACAGGATGCCCCCCGAGATATATCACCTCATGAGCCTCTACCCCCAACCCGTGCGCAGGGCACCGTCGGTGGAATACATCCCGGTCCCGTACCGGGGTCGCACGCCGGGGGAGGACATATGCGTGGAAGCCTGACGGGTAAGATATTGGAGGAACATATAGTGGAAGGGAAGCTCTCCCCAGGGGAGGAGGTGCTCATAAGGGTGGACCAGGTCCTCACTCAGGATGCGACCGGGACCATGGCGTGGCTCCAGTTCGAGGCGATAGGAGTCCCTAAGGTCCGTGTGCCCTTGGTGGTCTCGTACGTGGACCACAACACCCTCCAGACCGACTTCCGAAACCCGGACGACCACCTCTTCCTGAGGACCGCTGCGGCCAAGTACGGGGCCATCTTCTCCCCGCCCGGCAACGGCATATGCCATCAGCTCCACCTGGAGAGGTTCGCGTCCCCGGGGACCGTACTTTTGGGCTCGGACAGCCACACCCCGACGGCCGGAGGGGTGGGCGCCTTGGCGATAGGTGTCGGGGGGAGCGATGTGGCGATAGCGATGGCTGGGATGCCCTACGGGCTCAAGGTGCCCGAGGTGGTCCGGATATTCCTCACAGGGAGGCTCAGACGACCCTGGGTCATGGCCATGGACGTGGTCCTGGAACTCCTGAGGAGGCTCACGGTGAAGGGGGGCGTGGGGAAGATATTGGAGTACTGCGGCCCGGGGGTCTCGGACCTAAGCGTAACCGAGAGGGCCACCATAGCCAACATGGGGGCGGAGCTCGGGGCCACGACATCGGTCTTCCCGAGCGACGAACGTACGAGGGCGTTCCTGGAGGCCCAGGGCAGGGGGGACGCATGGAGACCCCTGAAGGCGGAGGAGGAAGCGGAGTACTCCGACGAGGTCCGCATAGACCTCGGAGAACTCCAGCCCCTCGTGGCCCGACCACACAGCCCGGACGATGTAGTTCCGGTGAGGGAATTGGAGGGCTTAAGGATAGACCAAGTGGCCATAGGAAGTTGCACCAACTCCTCCTATCAGAACCTGAAGGCGGTGGCGGCGGTGCTAAGGGGGAGGAGGGTGGGATGCGACCTGGCGATAAACCCCGGCTCGAGGCAGGTCCTTTATATGTTGGCCAGGGAGGGAGACCTGGCGGACATAATATCTTCCGGGGCGAGGCTTTTGGAGCCGGCCTGTGGACCGTGCATAGGGATGGGATACGCTCCTCCCTCCGGAGGGGTCTCCCTGCGCTCCTACAACAGGAACTTCAGGGGGAGGTGCGGGACACCTTCGGCGGAGGTGTACCTCGCAAACCCCCTTACCTGCGCAGTATCGGCCCTGAGGGGGGCGCTCACGGACCCCAGGGGAAGCGGGATGGTCCTGCACTGGCCCGAGGAACCGAAGAAGTTTCCTTCGGATGCCGTTATCTTCCTTCCCCCTTCTGAGGACCCTGAATCCGTGAAAGTTATGAGGGGACCTAACATAAGGCCCGTTCCCTTGGGGAAACCTCTGGAGGGCACGATCCGGGGGGAGGTGCTCCTGAAGCTCGGGGACGACGTATCCACCGACGACATACTCCCCGCAGGGGCTTATGTGCTCCCTTTAAGGTCGAACGTTCAGGAGATATCCAAGTTCACCTTCTCGAGGATCGACCCGTCGTTCCCCGAAAGGGCCAGGAAGGCTGGAGGGTTCGTCGTGGCCGGGAGGAACTACGGTCAGGGTTCGTCCAGGGAGCACGCCGCTATAGCCCCGATGTTCTTAGGTGTGCGGGCCGTGATCGCCAAATCCTTTGCGAGGATACACCGTTCCAACCTGATCAACTGGGGGATATTACCTCTGGAATTTGAGAGGGATGAGGACTACGAGGCCGTAGGGCAGGGGGACGCCCTGGAACTGAGGGAAGTGTTGAAGGGGATAGAAGAAGGGCAAATCCAGGCGGTCCTTGCGGACGGGAGGCATCTACGGCTCAGGGCCCAGTTGACCGAAAGGGAGAGGAAGCTTCTGAGGGCGGGAGGACTCTTAGCCTATGCGAAGGAGAAGCTAACTTGACCCTCCGAGCGCCTCCCTGACCGAGGCCTCGGCCAGGACGTCCAAGGAGTCCACGCAGGGCAGGGGAGGTTCCCATCTGGAGAGCAGCAGGGAGAGCTCGGTGCACCCCACCACGAGAACTTCAGCTCCGGCATCCCTCAGTTCCCTTGCTGCCTCCTCAAGAGGACCCAACGCCTCCTCGTGCCTTCCTGCCTTCACGGCCCTGACGGCCCCCATGAGGGCCTCCTGATGCGAGGGGGAGGGCTCCAAGGTCTCCATCCCTACCTCGAAGAAGGCCTTCCTATACAGGCCACTTCGCACGGTCCCGGTCGTAGCCAAAAGCCCGACACGTCCGACCTCCGGGACGGCCCTCACGACCTCCTCCACCATATCCAAGACACGGACCGGGACCTCCCTCCTCAGGTCCTCCAGGAAGGCGTGGGCCGTGTTGCACGGGATGGCCAATACCTCGGCCCCGAGCTCGACCAGACGCCGGGCCATCCTGCACAGCACCTCCACCACCTCGCCCCTCCTGCCGGAGAGTATAGCCTCGGTCCTGTCCGGGACCGATGGGTCCATGTCCATAACTATGTGGATGTGGTCCTGGTCCTTCCTGGCGGGGGTCTTCTCTACCACCTTGGCCAGGAACGCCACCGTCGCCTCAGGCCCCATCCCTCCTAAGACTCCCAAGACCTTCATCTTACAGTATCGCAGAGGATGTGACGAGGTTCCTGTACCTCAGGCTCACCTGAGGAAGGGGCTCCGCAGGTTCCTCGAGCTCCTCTATGGCGCTCCTCCTTCCGGATACGTACTCCTCTATCCTCGCCCTTATCTCCTCCAGCCTCATGATCAGTCCGCCGTACCTTACCGTCAGAACTTCGAACCCGAAGGGCTTGTTCTGGGAGAGCCAGACCCTCCTGTGGGACTCCCAGAGCTTCCTCACCTCCTCCTGGAGGGCCGGAATGTCGGATTGGGCTATCGACTGGAGCGCCGCCCTGTCCCTCTGAGCGTAGGCTGCCGTTATCCTTCCCCTAAGCAGCACCTTATCGGCCAGCACCTTCGCCGCCAGGGCTATGTGTTCCGTGTCCCCGGCGTCCCAACCTTTCCTATGCCTTGATATCTCCTGAGCGAGCGCCCTGTAGTGGGCAGCCACCTGCCCGAGGGACACTTCCTTAGACTCTATATACCTTGCGAACATGCCCAACAGGGGGTCGTCCCAGAGGAACGCCTTGGCGGAGCCGACGTCGGTTCCGGCGGGGTATTCGACTTCCGAGGCCCTTATGTGCGCCACGTAGTCCCCGCCGCATATAGCCTTGAACCTCGGGACCAGCACCTTGGTCTCCCCCCCGCCCCCGTAGGCCAGCTCCGCCGCCCACATGAGCCCCGCCAGGGCGGAGTCCCTCTCGCACTCGGCCCCGTCGTCCCCCCATAGGGTGAAGAAGACCTCCTCCACCCCCTCCTTCCTGCACGCCGAGAGACAGGGGGCCACCGTGGCGGTCGTGATGGTATGGTCGTACCAGAGTTTGTTCCAGGTCCATATTCCGGAGGCCATTATTGGCGTCCTCCCGAGCCTCCGATGTCTCCTTATCCACTCCCTGTAAAATTCCTCGTCCCTGTGGTAGTAATCCCAATAGACGAGCTGGACCCCCTCGGGGATCTTCGCCACGACCTCCTCCGGGATCACGGATTTCGGGTCGTAGTAGTCCCCGGTCTCGGAGCCCATGCGGAAGTACATGTCGCTCCATATCATAGGTCTCAAGCCCAGCCTTCGGCAAATTTTGATGACCTCGGAGAGGTGCTCGCTGAATATCTCGAAGTTCCTCCTGTACCCGAAGGTATCCAGGTACCTTCCCCTACCCAAGTCGTGAGCCTCGTCCATACCTACGTGGATGCGATCCGTCCGGAAGGGTTCGGAGGCCGCCCTTATCATCCTCTCCAGAAGTTCGTAGGTCCTTCCACCTGCAAGGAGCACACTTGATGTGTCCTTGACGTCCCTGTACGCCGGCCAACGGAGGATCTGCTCCAGGTGCCCCAAGGTCTGGATGCAGGGTATCACCTCTATACCGAACTTACTTGCGTACGAATCCACCTCCCTCAGCTCTTCCTGGGAGTACCTGCCCCTCAGGTACCCGAAGAAGGGCTCTCCGGGTACCTCGTAGGTGTCCTCCATATAAAGCATCATCATATCGTACCCCATAAGCGCCATCTTCCTGAGCCATCTCTTAAGGTGCCCTACCGAGGGGACGGCGTTCCTGGAGCAGTCCAACATTATCCCCAAGGTCCTGAAGGGGACCTCCTCTACGTAGGGGACAGGAACATCCTCGGCTAAGAGCTTCCCTACCGCCCTGAAGGCCCTGGCCGGTCCGTCGTAGAGCACGAGCACCCCTCCATCCTCGGGTACGACCTCGGACGAACCTTCCCTGTCCCACCTTTTAAACCTCACCTTCTCGGCGCCCTCCCGTGGTCCCTCCGAGATGGGATACTCCTCCTCCAAGGCCCTGAGGCCATCCACAAGTTCGTCAGGAACTTCCTTGGTCTCCCAGCATAGGCGCATGGTCACCTCCTTATGCTGACCCTCTCAACTCGGAGAACCCCGAGCCCAGGAAATAAAGCCCGACGGCCATCAGAAAGGTCCCGCAGATGTAAAGGACCGCACGGTGAACCCTCCGGCCTAAGACCCGAGCTCCCGAAGAGCCTGCAGCGGAGAGGAAGCTGAGCCATATGTAGTCCGTGAGCACGTGGCTCACGTAGAAGGCGCCGAGCCCGATCAGCCCGTACCTCAGGAACCTGCCCATATAAGCCATCCCTACGGTGGCCCACCATACGAGCCAGAAGGGGTTGGAGACGCTGAGCAGGACCCCTGCGGGGAGGGGAGCGATCCGCATCCCGGTTACCCCAAGCTCCACGTTTCCCCGTGAGGCGTCCCTTAGCAGCCCGTAGCCCATCCATACGAGGAAACCCCCGCCGAAGAGGGAGACCAGGTCCGCCACCTTCCCCTCCTGCACGAACTTCCCCAGGCCCAGGGCCAGGCCCACGATGAGGCAGAGTTCCA
>QNCW01000095.1 GCA_003645885.1 Candidatus Latescibacterota bacterium
TCGCCGCCAACGCGCTCGTGCCCATCGTGAGGGCCACCATCCACCCGAACCGCCGAAGGGGGACCAGGTCCGCAAGGAGGAGGACCAGGAAGCCCAACCCCACAGTAGCGGCGTTCAGCAGGATGGCCCGTCCCGTGGTCCTCAAGGCCCTCTCGAAGGCCACACGTTCGTCCTGTACCGAGCCGAGCTCCTGCCGGAAGCGGGAGAGGAAGTGAATGGTGTAGTCTATCCCTATCCCTATGGCGATGGAGGCGACCATCATCGTGGCGTTGTCCAAGGGGATTCCGAGGGTGCCCATAAGGCCGAAGTTGATGGACACCACGATCAGCAGGGGAACGGTGGCAAGCAAGCCGGCCCCGAAGGAGCGGAGCTGTAGGGAAACCATCAGGGCTATAAAGACGAGGGCCAGGATCAGGCTCTGTATTTGGCTTTTCACGAGGTTCTCGTGGACCCTGTGGTATATGGGTAAGGTGCCAGCATGGAAGAACTTAAATGATACCGTCTTACCTTTGGCTTCGGGGAAGAGGTCCTTCGGCAGCGCCACCTCCTCCGAAAGGAGCCTCCACAGGTCCCCCTTGAGGTCCCTCAGGAATTCCCGGTCCCTGCGGAGGGAGGGCGGGAAGAGGAATAGAAGCCTTTCCTCCATCTGCCGGACCCTGTCCTCCCGGAAGCGTTCGCAGGTCATGTCCTTCAACGTGGCCAGGGTGGACTCCACAAGTTCCGGGTCCTCCTCGGGGGGAAGGGCCCGGCGGAGCAGGGAGTCTATGGCTTCCTTGGGAAACCCGCCTTTCCGGACGAGGGCCACGAGGCTCCGGACCAGGGAGGGAATGGCCTCGGGGGGGACCTCCACATCGGCCTCCTCCGAGAGGTACTCTTCGTAATCGGTGGCAAGTTCCTTTAAAACCTCCTCGGACGGCATCCAAGGGCTATGCAGAGAGGTCAGTAGTGCATCCGCCACCTCCCGGAGGGAAAGGTCCAGGTCCCCTCCCCGGAATTCCGCATCCCAGAGGACCTCCTGGGCTGTCCTCCGGGCGAGGAAGCTGTCGAGGCGGGCTTTAAGGAAGGCGGGCAGGGAATCCCGGGAGGCCACCACAAGCTCCTCCGGCATCCTCCTGAGGTATTCCCCTACGATCGTGTCCCCTTCTAAGATCAGCCGGGTATCCAGCTTGGAAAACCTGGCCTGGATGAGCCCTTCGCTGTAGTCCCCTTTGACCAGCTGCGGAAGTATCTCCTCCCCTTCCAGCATAAACAGGAGGTTGGCCACCCCCTCCCTCGTATCCGGGATGGTGTGGCGGTCGTTCATAGCGTTGTTCATCTCGGCCAAAAGGTCGGCGAGGGATTGGGGGTGGTTTATCCCGTGCACGGTCCGGAGGAATTTCTCGGTCCTGTACATCTCACTGAGGACGAAGGGGTCCTTTAGGTCCCCCCTTACGAGGATCTGGACCGGAAGGTCGCCCCCGAAGTTCTTCCTCATCACATCCGAGGACTTCCGAATTTCGCTTTCCGAGGGGAAGTACTCCGCCATGTTCACCTGTGTGGAGATGCGGGGGATGCTCCATACCGCCCAGACGAGCACGAGGAGCCCGGCGGACAGGACTATCCTCTCGTATTTCAGCACGAACCCCTCCAGAGCACCCATGGCCCGGGAAAGGGGGGTAAGGCCTTTCTGGAGGGAAGCGATGCGGGCTTTGGGAGGAGGGAGGAAGGAGAGCACCGCCGGCAGGAATGCGACCGTCAGGAGCAAGGCCGCACCCACTCCGAAGGCCGTGAATATGCCGAAGTGGGTGACGGGGGATAGATAAGACCCTAAGAAGGAAAGGAAACCGGCGATCGTGGTGAGCCCGGCGAGCAGGATCGGGGTTCCCACGCCCTTCAACGTCTCGGTCAACGCCCTGTCGGGAGGATGTACTCTACTTTCTTCCCTGTGTCGGGCCAAAAGGTGGATGCTGTAGGCCGTGCCTATGGCTATGAGGAGCACGGGCATAGCGTTTGAAATTATGGAAAGCGGGATGCCGGTCCACGCCATAAGGCCGATGCTCCAGAGCGTGGCTAAGGCCACTACCGTCAGGGGCAACACGACCCCGCGGACGGTGTGGAAGCCCGCAAACAGAACTATCACGACCACGATGGCGACTATGGGAATGAGCCGACGCATATCCCCCACCACGATCCTGTCCACCTCCTCCATCTGGAGCGGAACTCCACCGTAGTACGCCCGGACCTGCGGAAAGGCTTTCAACTTATCCTGTGTGACCCGACGGATTTTTCTTGCGAGGGCGGGTTTGTCGGCGTCCCCTCGGAGCTTGACCACGATCAGGGCGAAACGGCCGTCCGGGGAAACCAGCTTCCCCCGGTATAGTTCTTTGGAGAGAGCGTACTCCCTGAGCCTCCGGAGCGCCTCGGGGTCCCGGGGTAGGTCGTCTTCCTCCACGAGCTTGGTCACCTCTATCCCTCCTTCGGCCTTCCTTATGTCTAAGATGTTCGTGAGGCTTGTGACGCTCGATACGCCGGGGAGTGCGTGGTAGGCCTCGGTGAGGTCCCTCACAAGCTGTAACACCGGCAAGGAAAAGACATCCTCCGCCTCGATGGCTATTAGGGCCAACTGAGTCCCGCCGTATTCTTCGCCTATGTAGTCCACCAACTGCACCTCGGGAAGGTCCTGCCGGAGGTACTTGACGATATCGCTTTCCACGCGGACCCTCCTGAGCCCCGAGGCGAAGAAGGTCGAGACGAGGGCGACGCTCGCTACGACGGGCACACGATACCTCAGCACGAGCTCCGCCAGCCTCCTCATCTTCCCTCCTGAACATTTTGACTATTTTGGTCTTTTAGTCGAAAAGGGTACAAAATTGGGACGGGACAAGCCCCGTCGGAAAGTGCTACCTGCGTGTTATCCCGTGCAGCACGACCCCCAAGAGGAGCTCCAGCACCTCCTCGACCTCCAAGGTCCTACCGTCGTACTTCAGCGCCTTCCCTGTGGCTATAGGAAGCTCCAGCCCCTTCATGGCCTGGAGCAATAGGAAGGCATAGAGCCTCGGGTCGGAGATGGAGAAGAGGCCTTGATCTATCCCCTCCCGCAGTATCCCCTCTAAGGTTTCTATCTCGAATGCGTTGAAGTCCCGACGTTCCTTCTCTATGAACGGGAGATATTGGTAGTATTCCTGAGTCAGAGTAGAGTAGTAGAGCGCCAGCTTGCGGAAGTATTTAAAACGCGTCACGCCGTAGGCCCGCAGTTTCTCCACGGGGCCTTCGGCGTCCCGGATGGCGGAAAGGAGCCTCCGGCGGAGTTCTTCGCCCTTTTTGTATATAAGCTCTTGGAGGATGTTCTCCTTGGACTTAAAATAGTAGTAAAGGGTCGCCTTTGCGATGCGGGCGGCCTTAGCCACGTCCTCCATCGTGGTCTTCCTGAACCCGAAGCGGGCGAAGAGCTCCTGCGCCGCCTTCAATATGTGTTCCCTGCGCTCCATTTTGGACGATTAGTCTTATTTGGTCGAATAATATAAAACTTTCCCCCGAGCTTGTCAAGCTTTTTCTCGCCGGCCCTACCGAAGCCTTACGAGTATCCCTTCGCCACCTACTTACCTCGAACATCCGTCAAGTGTTGACAAAGCCGCCTTCCGTGCTTATTTTTTCGAGGAAAGGAGGTCAAGATGAAGCTGAGACGCTGGTCCGGAAATCCTATCCTGACGCCGTCCCCCGATCTGGGCTGGGAGAAGGAGGCGGTCTACAACCCAGGTGCTATCTTGCACCAGGGCAAGGTCCATCTCCTTTACCGTGCGGTAGGGGAGTACGAGAGGTATTCGTCCAGGTTCGGGCTGGCCGTAAGCCGTGACGGCTTCCACTTCGAGAGGGTCTCGGACGAGCCCGTGTTCGAGCCCGGAGCGGAGTACGACAAGGGGGGCTGCGAGGACCCGAGGATCGTGAAGATGGAGGGGGAGTTCCTTATCACCTACGCCGCCCTTCCGAAACCTCCCTGCGAATACGGCGACTTTATAGGTACGATAAGGAAGCTCAGGGAGGACCCGCTCCATCCCCGAATACATGTGTTCTCCCACACAGGTCTCCTCCGTTCCGGGGACCTGCGCAGCTTCCGTAGGGTTGCCATGATAACACCTCCCGATGTGGACGACAGGGACGGTGTGCTCTTCCCAGAGAAGGTGGGAGGCAGGTACCTCCTGCTCCACCGTCCCACGGAGTGGACGGGGCCCGAATACGGGACCGAGAGGCCCGCCATATGGCTTGCGGGTTCCCACGACCTCGTGCACTGGACTGACCACAAGCTCCTCCTGAGGCCAGAAAGTACCTGGGAATCCTTAAAGATAGGTGCGGGCCCTCCTCCCCTGAGGACGCCGGAGGGTTGGCTCCTTATATACCACGGAGTCGACGGTAACTTCGTGTACCGTGCGGGGATCGCCCTCCTGGACCTGGAGAGGCCGGAGGAGGTAATAGCCCGTTCCCCGTACCCCATCCTCGAGCCGGAGGAGAGCTACGAGAAGGTAGGGGACATACCGAACGTGGTGTTTCCGACCGGAGCGGTGGTCTTGGACGGGGAACTCTTCGTTTACTACGGAGCCGCTGATAAGGTCTGCTGCGTTGCAACTGCTCCATTGGAAGATCTTGTGGACTTCGTGCTCAAGTTCAAAAGATGAAAGGGGGGAAGATGCAGTACAAGGAGCTGCCCGGGACAGGGGTGAAGGTGAGCAAGGTAGCTATAGGCACATGGCAGTTCGGACATGAGAGTGCCTGGGGGGAACTCTCCTCCCTGGACGAATACCAGAGGATAGTCGACTACGCCATAGAAAAGGGCGTCAACTTAATAGACACGGCGAAGGCCTACGGTAAGGCCGAGGAGGTCTTAGGAGAGGTCCTTCAGGGCAAGAGGGACAAGATCGTGCTCGCAACCAAGCTCAGCACGCAGAAGTACGACTACGACACCGCACGCTCCGAGGTAGAAGGGAGCCTCGAAAGGCTCAGGACCGACTACATAGACCTGTACCAGATCCACTGGCCCAAGATGAACATACCCGGCACCTGGCACAAGGCCGACATGGAGAAGAAGGACTACGAGGACATATTTACATCCATGATGAGGCTCAAGGAGGAAGGGCTCATAAGGTTCGCGGGGGTGAGCAACTTCAGGCTCCACCACCTCAGGGAGTTCAGCGAAGAGGCCCTGGACTTCCTGGTCACGAACCAGGTCCCCTACTCGCTCCTCTGGAGGTTCTACGACGTAGAGGGTGTGAGCGACTTCTGCATGCGTAAGAATATCGGCTTTCTGGCTTACAGCCCCCTCGCGCAGGGGCTCCTCACGGGCAGGTTCGCAGGGGAGGATGTCAAGGAGAACGTCCGCAGGGCGAACCTCCTCTTCAACGAGCCCCTGTACAGTAGGGCCCTCAAGGTGGTAGATGTGGTGAAGGAGGTGGCCGAGGAGGTCGGCGCTACCCCGGCCCAGGTGGCCCTGAAGTGGGCCATGGAGAGGGATATAGTCGTGAGCGTGCTCTGTGGGGTGAGGAAGCTGAAGCATATGGAGGACAACGTTGGGGCGGTGGACGTGCCCCTGACCGAAGAGCACATGGAGAGGCTCGAACGGGCCAGCATGGAGTTCCACGAAGGCCTCCCCCACGGAATAGAGCTTTGGACCGGGGACAACAGGAGGGAGGTTCTGGAGCAGCTCGGGATCGAGCCTTAGACCATGGACGAGCTTCTCAGAACTCCGGTTCAGTTCGTCAAAGGTATAGGCCCCAAGAGGGCCGAGGCCCTTCGTTCGGTCGGGGTCGAGACCCTGGAGGACCTGCTCTACCACATCCCCCGCAGGTACCTGGACAGGAGCACAATATGTAGCATAGGGGACGCCCCGTCCGGTAGGGAGGTGACCGTGGTGGGCCGGGTGGTATCCTTCTCCCGAGTTCCCAGCGTAAGGGGGGGGAAGGAAAGGCTCGAGATGCTCCTGGAGGACGACACCGGGGTCCTAAGGTGCATATGGTTCGGGGGTATAAAGTTCGTGGAGAGGGCCCTCGAGGTCGGTAAATCCGTCATGGTGAGCGGCACCGTGGAAAGGGACGGCTTCTACGGAAGGAAGATGATCCATCCGGATGTAGAGGAGTTCTCGGAGGAGGAAAGACACCAGCTCCACACAGGGAGGGTCGTCCCAGTGTATCCATCCTCCTCGGAGATGAAGAGGGTCCGTCTGGACAGCAGGGGCCTTCGGAGGGTGCTCGCACCGGTCTTAGAGGAGGTCGTCCCACATATAAAGGACCCCCTCCCCGAGGAGGTCCTCGCAAGGTGCGGACTTATGTCCCTGCCAGAGGCCCTCCGCTCAGTACACTTCCCCGAGAGCGTCCGCCGGGCCGAGGAGGCCAGGAGGAGGCTCGCCTTCGACGACTTCTTCTACCTCGAGCTCCTCTTAGCCCAGCGCTACAGGGGAAGGAGGGAGAGGAAGGAGGGAATATCCTTTCCCGAGGTGGGCGACCTCGTCCCCGAGCTTATAAGGCGACTTCCGTTCCCCCTCACGAAAGCGCAGCGCAGGGTCATGAGGGAAATATGGAAGGACATGAAGAGCCCCTACCAGATGAACAGGCTCCTACAGGGGGATGTGGGCTCCGGAAAGACCTTGGTGGCCCTCATGACCATGCTCATAGCCGTGGCCAACGGGTACCAGGCGGCCCTCATGGCCCCCACCGAGGTCCTGGCGGAGCAGCACTACATAACGGTCCGTTCCCTCCTGGAGGAGCTTGGGGTCAGGGTCGGCCTTTTGATCGGAGGGATGGGCCCCTCACAGAGGAAGCTCATGCTCAGGGCCATAGAACTCGGTGAGGTCCAGATAGTCGTAGGGACCCACGCCCTCATACAGGAGGACGTCAAGTTCAAGGACCTGGGCGTCGTGGTGATAGACGAACAGCACCGCTTCGGCGTCGTCCAGAGGCTCAAGCTCAGGCGTAAGGGCTCCTCCCCCGACGTCCTTGTTATGACCGCCACCCCCATCCCCAGGACCCTTGGACTTACGCTCTACGGGGACCTCGATGTCTCGGTCTTAGATGAGATGCCCCCGGGAAGGAGGCCGGTCAAGACGGTCTGGCGTCCCCAGTCGAGGAGACCTCAGGTCCTGGCCTTCGTAAGGGAGCAGGTGAGGCAGGGCCACCAGGCCTACATAGTGTATCCGCTGGTGGAGGAGTCCGAGAAGGTGGACTTAGAGGCCGCGGTCCAGGCCTACGAGAAGCTCCAAAGGGAGCTTCCGGACCTAAGGCTCGCCCTTCTTCACGGGAGGATGAGGGGGGACGAGAAGGAGGAGGTCATGAGGGCATTCAAGGAAGGGAGGGTGGACGTGCTCGTGAGCACGACCGTGATAGAGGTGGGGGTGGACGTGCCGAACGCCACCGTAATGGTGGTGGAACACGCCGAACGCTTCGGCCTGGCCCAGCTACATCAACTCAGGGGGAGGGTCGGAAGGGGCGAGGCGCAGTCCTACTGCATACTCCTTACGGGAGAGAGGCTCTCGGACGAGGCGAGGGAGAGGATACTCACCATGGTCCGGACGAACGACGGGTTCGAGATAGCCGAGAAGGACTTAGAACTCAGGGGCCCGGGGGAGTTCATGGGTACGAGGCAGTCGGGGCTCCCCGAGTTCAGGACGGCACACCTCATAAGGGACTCCGACCTCCTTCCAGCAGCCCGCCGTGAGGCCTTCCTCCTGGTGGAGCGGGACCCCGACCTGAGGGAGCATCCCCTCCTAAGGGAGGAGCTCGGACGCCGCTTCAGGGAGACTTCGCTCATAGATGTGGGATAGAGGGAACAAGGTGGCCCAGGACAGGAAAGCGATAGCAAGGGAAGCAGCGCAAAGGTGCATAAAGTTGCTCAAGGAGAAGTTCGGGGTGAAGAACGCCTTCGTCTTCGGCTCCCTGAGGGGCGATGGTCCCTGGCACGAGGGCTCCGACATAGACATAGGCGTCGAGGGCCTGCCAAGGGGAAGGTACATGGAGGCCCTGGTTGAGCTGTACGAACTCCTGCCCGAAGGGATGGACTTAGATCTTGTCCCTTTGGAACACGCCACACCCGAGATGGTAGCGATGGTAAAGGGGGAAGTTAAGATGCCCGACGACGACTTCGAAGCTCTGAGGATGGAGGTTCAAAATGAGATAAAAGGGCTTGAACGCATAGTCGAGGAGACCTCATCCGAACTTGCGAACCTACCCCAGGAACCCACGAGGCTTCAGGTGGGAGGGATGGGGAAGTACGTCCACGACTTCTACGAAGGCGTCGAGCGCATATTCGAGAGGATCGAAAGGGGCCTCTCGATCCCTGTTCCCTCAGGTGAAAGCTGGCATATCCTTCCGCTGAGGCAGATGGAGCGGGAGGTGGAGGGAAAAAGGGCTGCCCTCCTCGATCACTCCCTCGCTCTCAAGCTCCACCGCTACCTCAGGTTCAGACACCTGTTCAGGCACACATATGGATACGAGCTGGTCTGGGAAGAACTTAGGCCCCTGGTGGAGATGATGCCTGAGGTCCTCGAAGAACTCAGGCGCAGCATCGATGACCTGCTGGGACGCAGGCAAAACGATGGATGTCGAAACTTAGAGCTAAGGAGGTCACGGCCAGAAGCAAGGAGATAACGATGAGCACACTCAGCTTGCTCCTCGGCCTAAGTATTCGGTCAGAAGAGCCTTGACAAGAGCGTCAGTTGTCCTTACCTTTGTGATCAAAACTTCTCACAAAGGAGGGCAACATGGCGCTTGTAGAACTTTCCCAAGAAGAGCAAGAGAA
>QNCW01000096.1 GCA_003645885.1 Candidatus Latescibacterota bacterium
CGTCTACCCCTTAGCTTCCTCCAGGTGGGCTATTCTTTCGGAAAGGGCGTCAAGCTTCTGGGATATTACCCCGACCTCCCGGTTAAGCTTCAGAAGCGTCGTCAGGATCGGGACATATAACCCGACCAAGATCGCATAGAGCCCGGCTATTGCGTAGCCCATTGTTCCCCTTCTCCTTTCGTTTAGATCCTTGCCTCCAGTTCCAAAACCTCCTCGGGCCCTTTCAGTCCCCTAATCGTAGGGTCTAAGGTTGAAACCGCACCTGCTTTCCCCAAAAAGATAAACATTTAGGGAAAAGAAAGCAAGCCCGAATTTCGTATATCACTTTTCTGCTCAAATCCCCCTCCGATGTGCGAAACCTGATATAACCTTCTTTCCCACATCTCCCAGTCTGACCACTTCGACCTCCCCTCGATCACTTCGGCGTGCTCGCCCTTGCCACCTCGGCGTCCACCCAGAAGGGCTTGTTGTAAAAGGAAGTAAGGGAGAAAATCGATTTCTGCCCTCAGGATGAGGGTGTACGGGGCGAGGTAGATGGGGATGTCGGAGGTGTCCATATCTCAGTAGGAGACCAGTACGGCATAACCTTCGGATAGTCGCCTTTCCACCAAACTTTTGAGCCGTCGGGCGGGGGCTTCCACCTCTTCGTCCGGTATCGAACGCAGGTGTTCCAGGATGGAGGATGCAAATAAGCTGAGCCATTCTTCTATCTCTTCGGCCAACTTAGGCTTTACGGTAGCCGGATAGGGCGGCCCGGGAGCATCGAAGTTTATCTCGTAGTCCTCCTCATAGTCGGATAGGAAGAAAAGCAGAGGCTTGCGTAGGAGGAGGTCCTCCAATTCTCCGAAGGTACCCAAGCCCACCAACTCGTAATCCCCCTCCCAAGCTCCCGTATCGGGATTCTTTCGCAGGAAACCAAGCCCGACGCCCATGGCGATACTCCTTTGTGAAGATAAGCCCAGCTCTTCGGAATAAGGCACTTCTATGTGGGCTTGTATATGCCCTTGGGCCTGGGCTTCCTCAACGGGAAGGTGCGCCTACATGTGTGCATGGCCCTACGGGCCGTAGCATCCCATGTGGTCCCGACGGAGACTGTCCAGCACGTTCTAAGCGGATCCGTGTGCGTAGACCACCTTCACGGGCTCCTGCCCGGTGCGGCGTATCGCATGTTCTACCCCCGGAGGGACGTACACCGCCGTCCCGGGTCCGATCTCCTGCACCTGCCCTCCCAAGAGCAGCTCACCTGAACCTGAGACCACATACAGGACCTCCTGGTCCTCGTGGGTCTGGCGCTCCCCGAACTCCTCCGAGGTGTACTCCGCCACGCCCAAGGAGAAACCCCAGAGGCCGGAAACTAAGTCCCTGCTCCGACGGTCGGGATGCTCCTCCCAGGCCACCTCCTCCTCGCCGACCACGGAGGGGCCGGGAAGCTCGGGAGGGGGGGACGAGAGGAACTTCGGGTCCTCCTCGAGTCCGTATATGCCCCTTCCCCCGTCCATCGGGATGACCATGGCCCCTGCGACCTTCCTGTAGAACCCTACAGGACCTGCCCCTCCGATTATCGCGTAGGTGTAGCCCAGGTCCTGAAGTCCGCGGAGGCAGGCTAAGAACAGGGCCTTACCTATCCCCCTCCCCCTGTATCCCTCGGCCACTCCCGTAGGGCCGAAGTAACCCCTCCTCGTGCACTCGTAAGCGGCGAACCCGACTATCCTCTCCCCCTCCATGGCCACGAAGCAGGTCACGGGCCGGTGGGAGAAGGCCACGGAAGTCTCGTCCGCCCAACCCTCGGAGAACTCGGACGCTATGAAGTTCCTGAGCGCCCCCTGTTCCCAGGGGTTCGGGCGGCGTATCGTTATCCCCTCCCCCCTGAGTTTCTCCAAGATCGGCTCTATGGGCGGGAGCCTGACCAAGGACACGAGCATATCCGGCATCTTGACCTCCCTTGCGGCACGGTCACCCTACATCTCAAGGAGGCGCCTTTTCACCTCCTCCACCCGCCTCCTCTCCTCCTCGAGCCTCCTTTTCTCATCCTCCAACCACCTCCTCGGAAGCTCCACGAGCTCCGGATCGCCCGGGGCCCCGAGGTGGGTCCTGCGGAGCACCTCCTCCACGGGGTCCCTGGACCTCAGACCCTCCAGGTCGGAGGCCACCCTTCTGTACGCCTCCCTGAAGGGCACCCCCTCGGCCGCCATCCTCAGGGCCTCGTCCGCAGCGAAGATCTCCGGGCTGAAGGAGGAGATGAGCTTCTCCCTGTTCACCTCGAGCTTCGAAAATACCTTCCTCACCACACGGAGGCAGCTTACGGTCACGGCCACGGCCTCCATCAGGGGTCCCTTGGTCTCCTGGAGGTCCCTGTTGTACCCCGAGGGGAGGTTCCTGAGCACGAGGAGGAGCTGGAAGAGCCCGGACGTCACCCTGGCAGATCTTGCCCTCACGAGCTCCAGAGGTCCGGGGTTCCTCTTCTGGGGCATTATGCTCGAGCCCGGGCAGTACTCCTCAGGGAGCGAGAAGTATCCGAACTCGGGAGTGCTGAACCAGATGAGGTCGTCGGAAAGCTTCGCTAAGTCCTCCACGACCTGGGAGAGGGCGAATGCCACGACCGCCTCGACCTTTCCACGGCTGTTGTTGGCGTAGAGCACGTTGTGCTGGACCTTGGAGAAGCCTAAAAGCTCGGTCGTCCGCCTCCTGTCTATGGGAAGGGGTACCCCGTAGCTTGCGGCCGAGCCCAGGGGATTCTGGTCGTTGAGCCCGTAGGCTGCCCAGAGGAGCTTCACGTCGTCCAAGAGGGACTCGGCGAACGCTCCGGCCCAAAGTGCCACAGAGGAGGTCATGGCCCTCTGGGTGTGGGTCCTGCCGGGCATGGGCACTTCCCTGTGGGCTTCGGCGAAGTCCAAGAGCACCTCGGAAGTCCCCAGGACCTCGGCCATGACCTCTAAGAGCTTGTCCCTGGTGTACAGCCTCATGTCCACCAGGACCTGGTCGTTCCTGCTCCTTGCGGTGTGGAGCTTCTTGCCCACCTCCCCTAAGCGTTCGGTCAGGAACTCCTCGACGGCGGTGTGGACGTCCTCCTGCTCCCTGCGGATCTGGAACTTCCCCTCACCGTGGAGCCTCAGCACCTCGCAGAGCCCCTCCTTGAGGGCCCTGAACTCCTCCTCGGTGAGTATACCTATTTCGGAGAGCATCTTCGCATGGGCTATGCTCCCCAGGACGTCCGCCTCCACGAGCTCCCGGTCCAGTATGTGGTCCTCCCCGACCGTGAAGGCCTCCATCTCCTCGTCCAACTCGTAGCCCTTCTCCCAGAGCTTGGCCATATCTCCCTCCGGCTTCGTACCTAAAGATCCACTCGAGCGATCCCACCGGGACGTAAGGCCACCCTCGCACGGGTTCCATCCTTTATTTTATCAACATCCTTAAGGCGACCAATATCATAAATCCACCGAATATCCTCCTGAGAACCAGGGAGGGGAGGTGCTGGGAGAGGGTGGCCCCCAAGTATCCCCCTGCCACAGACCCCACTATTATGAAGGCGACCACCTTGAGGTCCACGTTCCCGGCGGAATAGTGCTTAAGGGTCCCGGATATGGCCGTGGGTATTATGGTGGCCAGGGATATCCCCACCGCCTTGTGAACGTCCAAGCCCACCAACAAGGTGAGGGCCGGAACGAGGATCACCCCTCCGCCTATCCCCAGCAGCCCGCTGGCCGTCCCGGCCACGAGCCCTATCGTGACCAAGGTCAGGTATCCCATCTAACCTCCCCTCCTCACTATGCTCACCCTGAGCTCGTGGGAGCCGTCTGGCCTGGCGAACTCGTAGTAGAAGTATATCCTGTCCTCGAACGCTAAGGCGTCCATATATCTGAGGGAACCCGATGCGTAGGGGGAAGTCAGTACCGGCCCGTCGGTGCTGGCTCTATGGAAGCTCTTCAGGTCCCATGAGGTAGCAATCCCAGTGCGCTCCTCGTAGTTCTCGTCCACGGTCCGGGAGCCGTCGTAGAACCCCACGAATACCGGTGGGACCCAGAGCAGGCAGCTCAGGCGGGCGGCGTAAGCGTCCCATCCGTCCTCAGAGGGGGAGAGCACATCTCCGAACCACCGGAAGTTCACCCCGTCCGTGCTCACCGCCAGGCCCGAATGGGACTTGGTCACCCCCGTGGCGTACACGTCCGCCGTAGCGTGCATCCTGGCCCTCTCCTCGGGGGAGGCGGCCTTGGGGGTCGGAGCGTAGCTCAGGAGCATGTAGTAGAGCCCTCCTATCCTCACCACCCAGGGGTCCTTCACACCCTCGGCACCTATGTCCGACGCCGTGAAGACCTTGCGCCTTTCGGCCGGCGAGAACCCTTCCGGGGTGTCGGCCTCCATAAGGTCTACCCTCCACCTGCTGTCCTCGGGGTCCACGAAGCTTATATAGAGCCTCCATATACCATCATGGCACTTGAAGATGGAGGCCCTCTCCATGGAGGGCGTGTCCAGCTCCTCCTTCGTCGCCCTCCATACCTCCCTGAAGCTGACCCCGTCCGTGCTCTCCGCAATCCTGCATTCCACACCCCTGCCCAGCTCCCTCGGCTTCCTCAGCCTGTAGTAGAGGTAGAACTTCCCCGATCCCTCGTCGTAGAAGACGCTGCAGGCTCCGGCCCACCATCCCCTTCCCTCGGAGAGGGGAGGGACCACGGTCCTCCCGTCCGCAGGGTCGAAGAGCGGAACCCTTCCCAACTCCTTCCCCGGCATGGCAGTCCACATATCCCCTCCTTTCTAAGGGCTCCAGCTACACGTTTCGTATCCTAATATACCTTGTCCCGTCCCTTTTATCAATAACTTCTCCCCTTCCTCGCGGCCGTGTCCATAATGAGCATCAAGGCCGTGCACTTCGCACGGCCCTGAAGAACTTACCCGACGCCCGTAGGATATGGTCCAGGAAGCGTTCGGGGTCGCAGACCCCTAAGACGACGGTCGTCCCCTCAGGCGGACCACCTCCTTCCTGAGCACATTCTCCTTTAGAAAATGCAAGCCTCAAGCATTTGGGAGATAGAACTTACTTTCCAATCTCACCTCAACCTTCAAGCCCTTCCCTTCGGGAAGTTCAACCGAGCGCTCATCGGGGTCGAACCTATCCCACCTCCTTCCGTCCACCTTCACTTCGCTCACCTTCACGGAAGGGTCATCGGTCAGGGAGACGAACCTCTTCCCCGGCCCCTCGAAGTTGAAGTGGAGCACTGCGGGCTTGCCTGCCACGTACAGGTTGAGGTACAGGTAGTTAAGGAGGGCGTGTTCCATCTCGTGGTAGCTCGTGCGCCAGGCTGAAGCCTTCCCGCCATCCCCTACGACCTCACCATCGGGGGAGACCTCAGGAAGCACCCCACCGTGCTCTCTGTCCCTGAAGTACCTCTCCCAGAACTCCTCGCTCCTTTCGAACCGCTCGAGACATGCTTCGTCCCCGGTTATCCGATAGAGCTGGAGCTGGAGGAAGCTTCCGTATATCTGGTTCCACCAGATTATTCTTACAGGTTGCACGGGACGGTGGGGCTTCCTCCTCTCTATGAGTTCGTACCATCCTCCCCTCTCCCTGTCCCATCCATAGAGGTTCAGCTTCTCCGCTAAGCGAATCCCCTGCTCCGAGTACCTCGCATCCCCCGTCTGGTGGTACAGGCGAAGGAAGGACAGGGCCGCGGTGAGCTGCGCCCCCACGTGCACCGTCGGGCCGGGCGTGCCCCTCCACCTCCTGTCGAGCCTGTTGACATAACCCAAGACCCAGCCGGTCTCAGGGTCCATCATGTGCTCCAGGGTGAGGTCCGTCAGGTGGCAGGCCCAGTCCAGGACGTCCTGGTCCCTGGTCGCAAGCCAGAGGTTCAAAAGCAGGGAGCTTACGTAGCCGTAGTGGGCGTGCTTGTTCTTCCCGTCGTCCTTTACGCTCAGGTCCTCCTTCAGGGCCTGGTAGTACCCGCCGAACTCCTCGTCGTGGCCGTAGGTCTTCTGTATCTCTATGGACCTTTTTATGTAAGATAGGGCCCTCTCATCGCCGGTGGTGAAGTAGTAGAGGGCGAGCCCCGCATTGGTGTAGAGCTGGACCGGTATGCTCTTGGAGGTGTCCAACGGTTCCCCGGTCCTGGAGAAGGAATTGAACCAGCCACCGTGCTTTTCGTCCCAGCCGTACTTCAGGAGGTAATCCACCCCCTCACGGGCGACCTGGAGGTACCTATCCTCGCCCGAAAGCAGGTAGGCCGCACAGAAGCCGAAGACATGGCGGCTTATGGCGGAGGGCACCCTATCCCACGGGGGCAGCGGTCTCCAGTCCCGGGAGAGGTTGGTGTGGAAACCCCCGTACTCCACGTCCCTCGCATGTTCGTACCAATGGGGTATCAAGTCCTTCAGCCCCTGGTCCCTCCAGAAGGCCCCTTCCATGATCTTCCCGCCCATATCGTCCTCCTTTCGCCCTGTCCCTTTGCCCCTTACGGAACTTCGTGCACCCATACCGGACTGGACCATCCGACGCTGCCGTCGGCGGTCTCTACGCGCATGTAATAATACACGAATCGCTCGTCCGTAAGCTCGCGTTGCGGTATCAACTCGGAGAGGTCGTCGGCATCGTCCCACCGGAAGGATACGTCGAGGCTCCCTTTTCCGGAGATGGAATAGGAGACCTCGCCGTTGCGGATCACCTCGACCTTCTCTATCGGCTCGCATGCGATGGCACGTCCGACGACCTCCCGTCTGGTCTTGGGATCGAGGGCCAGCTCCCCACCCATAAACGTTCCGTTCACCCAAAACGTTATGATCATACGCTGACCTGTTGTGGCGAAGGTCCGCCGGCACCTTAAAGCTTCGAAGATCTCACCTCTTGTAAGACCGCTGGCATAAACTCCCGTAATGCCGCCGAAATCCGGGTTCCCTGGCTCCGCAAAATGGTTATCCGTCCCACCTGTGAATCCAAATTTATATCCGAGGTCGAGCGCATGGCGGACGGAAAGCGGCCCCCCCTCCTCGGAGATGCCCCAGCACGAACAGATCTCCACAAGCCTCTGTCGTTCTGGATCGTGGGGGGTGTACCAGTTGATGCCGTGGAACTTCGGGGCGTGCGGGATCAGGATGTAATCGGTTCCGGCGAGCTTGGCGAAGACATCCTCCATAGTCACCTCTTCGCCTCCTGGTCCCTCGACGATCATCCGCCCCACACCGTCCGCAAAATACACGTTGCGATGCCCTTCGAGGGTGACCATTTCGTAGCCAAGTAAGGTCACGAACCGACCGGGCTGGTTGAATCGCTCGGTAACCTCCCTCGTGATCCTCCACTTTTCCTCTAAGGTGTAGTTGTACGAGAACGGGTCTTCGAAATGATCGGCGAGCGCGGCGAAGTCCAACCCCTCTACATCCCTCGCCCAGCGGAAATTTTCCTCCGGCGTCCCCCCGCCGTCGGATAGCTCGGTATGGCTGTGGATGTCTCCGTAGTAGAGAGATAGTCCCTCGGGAGCCGCTTCCGGACATATGGGATTGGTCTGGCCCATGATACCGTTGATCTTGTCCATAACCTGGATGCGGGTCACCCCTTTGTCCAAAACAGCAACCCCGCCGATTTCCACTGTGCCATGGCGATCTTCCGGAACCTCGATTTCACCGGGCCCCTCTATCCTGCCCGTCGTCTTCAGGCTGAGGCGGCCCCTGTAAAAGTAGGATGGATTGTGGTTCATCAGGTCCGATGCGACCACCCGCAGGGAAAAGGGCTCGCCGACCTTGGGCGTGGCGGGAGCGAAACATCTGAGGTACTGGGCCCTATTGCCGACATTTGCGACCACCGGGTTGGGCAGCAGGGGCCGGAACGTATCGTCTCCTTTGTAATCTATCGCCACTCGGAAGGGATAAGTCTTGGCTTTTTCGCCCACTATAGGCGGCTTGCATGACGGGTCTCCGATCGTGATCTCCACCTTGTCGCATTCTTCCAGTCTTCCCTCTTCTACGATGACCTCCACACACGTGAAGACCGAACCTGTAGAATGGACCAGTGTCGTTAGTTTCACGTCCGGCCTGGATGCTCGTGCCCTTATCCTCGAGCCGTATCCGGTCTGCCCATCCGGTCCCTGGAAACACATCAGTGAGTTATACTTAGCTAAGCCTCCGAAGCCTATGGGGAAATAGACGGCAATTCGCCCCCCTTCGGGAAGCGGAGTCCTTCCGATCGCTATCGTCAAGTACAGAGAAGTGGGCACCCCCGCTACGGTCCGTTCCGGAACGACAGCGGCCGACGCATCGCACGGCTTCCGCCTTGTCCAGGCATACAAGAGGCGCCTCCATCTGTCCCGTAGAGTCCAATAGGTATGCATGTAATAGTGATAAGGAGAGACCAGCTCTATAGGTCCTTCATATCCGTCCAGATCTGTCACGTATTTGACCTTGCTCATCTATACTCCCTTCAGCTATGGGGCCTATTTCAGTGAGCGCCAATGTCGGAAGTTCTCCTCTATCAGATGGATGTTGGCTACCGGATCATCGTAGACAGCGCCTGACTCGTAAAGCCAAGGTCCATCGTATCCGACCTCCTCCAAGGCATGCCAGACGGCCGGCCAGTCTATGACGCCCCTCCCTGGCAGCCAGTGCCGCTCGTCACTCCCATCGAAATCGGAGATGTGGAGGGTAACGAGCCACCGACCAAGAGCATGGATCACCTCCGGCAAGGAGGAAGCGTCCTTCACATGGTTGGTATCTAAACATACCCCTATGTGCTCTTGGGGAATCCCCTCCAACAACGCCTCCAGTTCCGAAACCGA
>QNCW01000097.1 GCA_003645885.1 Candidatus Latescibacterota bacterium
CCACATCGCACGAGGAAGTTGGGGTCCCTCAGGCCCTTCCTCAGCTCCGGGACCACGGCATCCCCGGCGTCCACCAACGCCCTTATAGCATGTATCCTTACCACCTCGTCCCTGCTCCCGAGGGCGGAGAAGAGGAATCTTATCCCCCTTCCGTCGCCCATCTTGCTCAGGGCGGTGGCAGCTGCCATCCTCACAGAGCGGTCGCGGTCGCCGAGCCTTTCCGCCAGTGGGTCGGCGGCCCTTCCGTCCCCTATCTCCCCCAGGGCCTCGGCTGCCTTCCTCCTGAGGTTCCTGTCCGAACCCTTGAGGGCCTCTATGAGGTCCCCGGTCAGAACGTCCAGGACCTCACGGGCCTTCTTCCTCACCTCCTCGGGCCATCCGTCCTTGAAAGCAGAAAGCAGGGGTCCTACGGCGTGGTACCTCGCCTCCCTTAGCCCCTCCCTCGCCCTACGGGCCACCTTCTCGTTCCCGGAGGCGAGCGAGGCCAAAAGCACGCTGTCCCCCCTCCCATCGTCCATCTTGCAGAGTGCTATGGCCACCTCGAGGCGCATGTACGGGTCGGGGTCGCCAAGGTGGTCAGCCAAGGGGTCGGCATGGGCTCCTATCTCCCCCAACGCCCAGGCCGCCTTGATCCTGAGGCCATCGGGGTAGCTCCGCTTCAGGAACTCCTTCAGCCCGTCCGCAGCAGCCTTGTACTTCATCCTCCCCAAGACCTCGGCCGCCCCGAGCCATATGCCGTACCTCTCCTCGGGGTACTCCCTGAAGGTCTCATCCCTGAACCAGGCCTCGTCCAAGGCCGCCTTGAGGGTCCGTGCCGCCGTCCTTTCTAAGGACATAAGCTCCTTGATGGCCTCCCCCCAGATCTCGGAACCGGGCTCGGCCCATGCGAGCTTGTCCATCGCTTCTTCCAACCTCTTCCCCGCCCCCGCACATCCTACCAGGAGCATCCCGGCTATGAGGGTCACCGCCTTTCTCATCTCAGCCCTCCTGACGAACTATCTCGAAGGTATCCTTGGCTATGAGAAGTTCCTCGTCGGTCGGTACGACCAGCACCCTCACCGGAGAGCCCTCCCTGCTTATGTCCCCCTCTTTTCTGCCCACCGTGCGCCTGTTCCTTTCGTGGTCCAAGGCTATCCCGAAGACCTCCAGGCCCTCGCATATCATCTCCCTCATCCTGTAGGAGTTCTCCCCTATGCCGGCCGTGAAGACCAGGGCGTCCAGCCCTCCGAGGACGGCAACATACGCACCTATGTACTTCTTAACACGGTATGCGAAGACCTCGAGGGCTACCTTCGCCCTCTCATCTCCGGCTTCCGAGGCCCTCTCCACCTCCCTCATATCGTTGCTCACGCCCGAAAGCCCCAGAAGGCCGCTCCTTTTGTTGAGGACCTCCTCCACCTCATCTGCGGACATCCCTTCGGCCCTGGCTAAGAAGGGGATCACGGCCGGGTCCACATCCCCGCTCCTGGTGCCCATCACCAGTCCCTCGAGGGGGGTGAACCCCATGGAGGTATCCACCGACCTTCCGCCCTTCACGGCGGCCATGCTGCACCCGTTGCCTAAATGACAGGTTATGAGCTTAAGCTCCTCCGAGGGCCTCCCCAGGATCTGGGCGGCCCTCAGCGTCACGTACCTGTGCGACGTTCCGTGGAAACCGTACCTCCTGATGTGGTAATTCTCGTAGTACTCGTAAGGTATAGCGTAGAGGTAAGCGTACCTCGGCATAGTGCCGTGGAAGGCGGTGTCGAACACCGCCACCTGGGGGACGTCCGGGAGGAGCTCCCTTGCAGCCTCTATCCCCATGAGGTTCGGAGGGTTGTGGAGTGGGGCTAAACTGATGAACTCCCTGACGGCGTCCAAGACCTCAGGGGTGATGAGCACCGAGCCCGTGAACCTCTCACCCCCGTGCACCACCCTGTGGCCCACCGCATCTATCTCGGAGGGGCCCCCGATGGTGCCGTGTTCGGGGTGTAAGAGTGCTTCCACCACCCACTTCAACCCCTCCCTGTGGTCTGCCACCTTTCCCTCCACCCGCACCTTTCGGCCCCCGGCCCGGTGGGAAAGCAAGGAGGTCTCCTCCCCTATGCGCTCCAGAAGCCCCCCTGCCAACTCGCCCCCATCGGGCATATCGAAGAGTTTGTACTTGATGGAAGAGCTGCCGCAGTTCAACACTAAGATGTTCATATATCTCCTCCTCTCCGAAGGTCTCGTATAGCGCCTGAAGTAATCTTCCTAACACCTCACCTGAACTCCGGCAGGTATTCCTTCTCCCTTGCGAGCATCTCCTCCATAAACGCCCTCGCGCGGTCTATGCTGTCCACCGTAGGGTCTAAGGCCAACGCCTGTAGCAGAAGCTCTTTGGACCTTTCCCGATAAGCATCCACCAACAGCTTCTGGATGGAGATCTGCAGGCGGCACATCGCCGCTATGGCCTCCGGGAGGGCCCCGACTTTAACGGGGTGGACACCCTGTCGGTCCACCACGGCCGGCACCTCCACGATCGCATCCTCGGGCAGGTTCTCGACCGCAGGCCCCTCGTTGGGCACGTTCACCGAAAGCTCCCTCTTGCCCCGGTCCAACTCTATGTCGCATATGATAGGAACCGCCAGCTCTTCGGTGGGCTTCGCCATATCCTCGGTCAACGGCTCCTCGCCTTTCGCCACACGCCGGATCCGCTCCACTTCCTCATCTTTCCATCTCGCAGCCTCGTGGCTCCAGGAAAGCCAGTAAGGGCCGGTCACATCGTATCCAAATCCCACATATTCCCCCGTATGGCTCTCCGCCGGAAAGGGGAACAACCCGAAAGTGTGGTATAGCTTCCAGGTCAGCCCGTCTAAGCCCCAATCCGACTCCGCCATCCTTCTTCGGAAGAGGGGATACAGATCCTCGCCGGTATTTCTGTCCCAGATCTCTAAGACCCAATGGAAATGGTTTATGCCTCCGATGGTGATCTCTATCTCCTCCTTAGACCTTCCCAAGATCCTCGCAACTTCCCTTAAGGTGTCGAAGGCGCCGTGGCACAGGCCCACGACCTTCACCCTCGTGAGTTTGGACACCCCCAAGCAGACCCTGCTTTCGGGGTTGCTGTAGTTGATAAGCAGCGCATCCGGGCAAAGTTCCTCCATGTCCCGAGCTATGGGCACCATCAGGTGCAGACTTCTGAGGGTGTGGAAGGCAGCGCCCGGGCCTCCGTTTTCGCCGTACACTTGACGGAATCCGTATGCGAAAGGAATTAAGAACTCCTGCTCCCAGAGCTTGTACCTGTCCCTCGCCACGGCCGTGATCACGTACTTCGCCCCCGGAAGGGCCTCCCTTCGGTCGGCGGTGGCCCGGATACGGGCGCTCCTGCCGTAGTGCTTCCGCACCAGTTCGGCAAACTTGAACATCCGACCCAGGGCCTCTTCGTCCACATCCACCAGCACCACTTCCAGGCCCAGTTGTTCCAGTTCCTCGGATGCCAAAAGATCCGCTACGGCCCCCCGTCCGAAGCTGGCGCTCCCGGCACCTACGAGCACGACCTTGACCACGATCCTCCTCCCAAACCACATAAAGGGGCCATAGGACAGGCCTATGGCCCCTTTCGACTTCTCACTTTCTATTTATTTTCTAACAGACGGCTTATATACTCTATCGCCCCACCCACCGTTTTCACCTGGAGGGCCTCCTCTTCGTCCATCTCTATGTCGAACTCTTCTTCAAAGGCCATTACCAGCTCCAAACTCTGGATAGACTCCGCTCCCAAGTCCTCCACAAATCGGGCTTCCTCTGTCACCCGCTCTATAGGGACCCGGAGCTGGCGGGCTACCACCTTTTTCACCCGTTCCGCAACGGATTGTGACATATCCCCCTCCCTGTTTTACCTGAACTTCTTAACAGCTTCTGCCCGTTCCCCCTTCGTGGCATCGTAGATCGCCTTCAAAAGGGCCTCCTCCTCCGGGGAAAGTTCCATTTTGCGCCGGCCCATCGCCGTTCGTGCTATCTCCAAGAGGTATTTAAGTCCGAAGCCCTTCATAATCTTTCCGTTGACGAATAGGGAAAACGGGGGTACGTACTTGGGGGGCAGAGCACCTGCTCCCACTATGTTGCACATAATTCCTATGATCGTACCGGTGTTCAACAGGGTGCCGATGCTCGTCTTGGTGTGGTCCCCGATAAACGCTCCCACCTTCAGCTCCCCCGTATCCACCCATTGGCCCTTTAGATACACCTGCACTGTAGAATAGTCGTTCTTAAGGTCGCTGTTGGTGGTCAGTGCCCCTAAGTTCACCCACTCCCCTACATAGGCGTGTCCCAAGAAACCATCGTGGTATTTGTTGGAATACCCTTGCACGATGCTTTCCTCGACCTCGCCGCCTATACGACACACGGGCCCAAAGCTACATCCTTCTCTTATTTTTGCCCCCAGCAAGATACAATCCGGCCCTATGTAGCTCGGCCCCTCGATTCTGGTGAACGGGTGTACCTCGACCCCGCGATCTACGATAACCGGCCCACCCCGGGTATCCAGGACGACGTAGGGGTGGACCTCTGCGCCTTCGCCTATGTACACCCTGTCCTCTGGACCGTACACCACTGCGGTGGGATGGAGCTTTCCCAAGACCTTCGGACCGAAGCGGTCGAAATCCCTTTCTATGAAGTTCGGGTTTTCGGAAACCAAGTCCCAAAGGTACTGGACCACCCGTACGTCCTTCTGCTCCGAAGGAAGGGATTCGGCCAAGGCCAAGAGGTCCTCCAGTCCCGAACATTCAGCCGCTTTTTCCTTCGGAAGGAGCGCATAGACGAGTTCTTCCCCGCTTTTTACCGCCCCGATGTCTCTTACATCCACCGGTCCCGTCAACAACGCCCGGCCGTTTACCAAAAGTACGTCGTCCCCCTTGAGGGCATCGAGGTCGTTCACCGGCCGGTCCGGATACCGCCTTCTCAGTACAGGGACGAGCAGGTCCCTGGCCCAGAGGCCCACCTGCACACCTGGAAACAGCTGTTCTATCCTCTGCCTCAGGGAAAACGCACCGCAGCGCAGTTCCCAGGATGCCCTTAAGTAGGTCAACGGATAGAAATTGTCGAACTTGCCGTCTTCGTAGATCAACAGCTTCATCCCTTCCTCCCTTTTATGTGCACAATGCCGCGATGGCGGCAACTGCCACGATATCCTCTGCCACCGCACCTCGGGAAAGATCGTTAACTGGCTTACGGAAACCCTGTAATATAGGCCCTATGGCCTGAGCCCCGGCCAGATACTGGGTGAGCTTATAGGATATGTTGCCGCTATCTAAATCCGGAAAGATGAGCACGTTAGCCTTCCCCGCCACCGGACTATCGCCCACCTTCTTAGCCGCCACCCGGGGCACGAGAGCACTGTCCGCCTGGAGCTCACCGTCGAACAGGAACTCCGGCGCGCGCTCCCTGGCGATGGCTGTCGCCCGCCGGACCTTTTCCACCCTCGGATGGGATGCGCTTCCCTTGGTGGAGAAAGACAGGAACGCCACCCGAGGGGTTATGCCCAATAACTTCTTGGCGTTCCGAGCGGTGACGATCCCTATCTCCGCAAGCTGTTCGTCTGTGGGTTCTATATTCACCGCACAGTCCGCGTAAACCAAAACCCGGCCGTCCGGCCAGGCCATGAGGAAGAAACTGGAAGGAGCAGAGATCCCCTCCTCCATCCCTACACACAGGGTGGCGGCCTGGATCACCAAAGCGGTTGGAGAATCGATCCCTCCTACCATCGCATCCACCTCACCTTCCCCCACCATCATCGCGCCGAAGAAAAGGGGCCTCTTCATCAGACGGCGGGCCAGTGTCGCCCTGGTGTCCCGCCTTTGGGCGTACAACTCCGCAAATTGTTCCAAAAGGGGGCTTTGTTCGTGGTCCACCACCTCACATCCATCTACCGAAACCCCCGCACAGCGGGCGGCCTTCTCCACCTCTTCGGGAGGTCCCAGGAGCACCGGTTGCACCACCCCTTCCTCGGCCAGGCGGAAAGCTGCCTTCAGGACCTCGGGATTGGTCCCCTCCGGAAAGGCCACCCGCTTCCCCGAGGATCTAGCCCTTTCGAGCAATTTCTCTACAAGTCCCACCTCGTCCTCCTACCTTCCAAGTTTCTCCAATATCCGATCTACCTCCTTTTGGAGTTTTATGGCCTCATCCCAGGTCTGCCGCACGAATTTGTCGTCCTCCGCGGGGATATGGACTTCGGCGTAGTCGGGGATGATACACTGCCCCCTCTTATCGTCCTTGCGCTTAGACTCCTCGACATCCCTCGCCACCTTCTCCTGCATGTCTTTCAGCATCTTCAACAGATCGTGTATCCCCATCCCAGGAAACTCCTGGGCCAATATCCTCCTTCGATGCTCCCATTGGGGGTCCTCGCTCGGGACGTCCAGTATATCGGAGACATCGCAGCCTTCGGCCAGGCTCTTCTCTACCCGCTCCTTCAGGCCCAGGAGGGCATAGTAGCGGATATAAAATGTATACGTCTCGATCGCATGTACGCGGCTGCCTTCCAACATATAATTTTTGCCGAGACCTGGGATATCGGCTTCGGTATAAATTTCCTTTATCTCCTTCACGTCCTGGAGGAGCCTTCTGGCATTTATCATCAAATCTACTATATCCTTACGAAAGACGGAGAATACGAACTTGGTCCTACGGGCTTTGTTACGGGCTTTGAACTTACCTTCGTTCCGCTTAAGTGCGAACAAATTGTCCCTGAGCACGTAAGCAGGGACGATTTCGTTATATCCGGGGGAGACTCCAGGATAAACTACAGCCGGCGTATTGATGAGGGAGAAGGGAAACGATATCCTCTGAGGTAAAGCGGTCACTCCTGTGGCGAAGATGGAATATGGAGCCTCGGTAAAGTTGGACGGGAACTTGATGTTGACGCCCAGCCCGAAGAAGGTCCCCTCCCCGGGCCAGATCTCCTGGTCGGGAGCCCTGGAGGTATGATTGCCCCCTATGTTGGCCCCATAGGCCACATTTCCCTTTCCTTCCGGCCAGAAAGCTGCTATCAGCAGGGCCTGGTGGTGGAATCCGACGAAGGGTCCGAGGAGGGAGGCCGTGACCTCCCCTTCGGCCACACCCGTGTTCGGCCCTATGAGGGACTCGGTGACCTTCCCGTGCCTTTCCACATGGGAGTGCTCAGTCAGGACCGATGTATCGACTATGGCCATGGATGTTACCTCGCACCCCCACTGCACTATGGACGAAACAACATAAGCCCCGTCGGATATCTCCACCGCCTCATCCTCGTTGCTCAAGATCGTAACGTTCTTCACAGTTCGAGCGTTGTCTATCACGGCATAGGGGCCGACGTACACCCCTTCCACCCTTCCCGTGTTGAGGACCTTCGCCCCCTTCTCTATCACCCCGTAGTCGGATCTGGCCTTCTCCACGTACTCTCCGACGGCCTCCTCATATGCCGAGAGCAGCTCCTTGTCCCCACGGGAGGACGCTATGGTCTCCGCCACATCCACATCCATCTCGGCGTAGGTGAGGACCTCCCTTCCCCCCGTCTCTATGGCTATCGGAAGCTCCTCGCCGTTACCGAAGGACGTCCCCGGCCCGGTGAATACGGTCCCACACCCCACGACCGCAGCCTCCGACCTCACAACGTACCTGGACAGGAGCTTCACATCCTGCACCAGAGCGTCGTTCCCTATGTAAGAATCCGCTATCACGCTGTCGTAGACCCCGGAGGGGAGCTCGGCCCCACCCAGGGAGATCGTCCCTTGGAACCTTCCTAAGGCTACCTCGCCCAAGAACCTACAGTTGCGCACCCTGTCGGGATCAAATCCTTCGGCCACCTTAACCTTTGACCAATCTTCGGCGGAATTCCCGTTACGCTCCAGCTGGGATATCTGCTCCTGGGTCAGGGGCAGGACTCGGACCCCGTCTAAGGCATAGACCTGTGGGTCCTTCTTGACCTCAGCTATGGCCTTGAGGAACTCAGATGTCCTCAGCGCCTCCTTCACCTTCCCTACGGCGTCCACCTTCGTCATACTTCCCTCCCTTCACCAGAAAAAGAAGGGAGGGTCTCCCCTCCCCCCTTTCCCTTAATCCCCGTAGAATTCTTGTATCATCTTCTCCGCATGGAGGTAGTAATCCTTACGCTTCAGCTCGCTGGCTGCCTCCTCGTCCAGGACGACGATGACATCGGGATGGAGCTGAAGCGCCGAGGCCGTTATCTGGGACGTGACCGGACCTTCTATGGCCTTGGCCACCACCTCCGCCTTCTTCTTACCGTTGGCAAGGAGCATGAGCCTCTTGGCCTCGAGGATAGTTCCCACGCCCATGGTTATGGCGTACCTCGGTACATCCTCCTCCTTCTCGAAGAACCTGGCGTTGTCCTTTATGGTCTGCTCGTCCAGGGCGACCAGACGGGTCCGGGAGGCCAAGGAAGAACCTGGCTCGTTGAAGGCTATGTGGCCGTCCCCACCGATCCCCAGGACCTGAAGGTCTATGCCTCCTGCCTCTTTTATCATCCTCTCGTAGCTCTCGCAGTAGGCTCTCACATCCTTGGCCAGTCCGCTGGGGACGTGGACCCTGTGGGGGGAGATATTTATGTGCTTGAAGAGGTTTTCCTGCATAAAGTAATAGTAACTCTGCTCATGTTCAGGAGGGAGGCCGTAGTACTCGTCTAAGTTGAAGGTCGTGACCAGAGAGAAGTCCAGCCCCTCCTCCCTGTGCATACGGATAAGTTCCTTATACATCCCTATAGGGGTGCTTCCGGTGGCCAG
>QNCW01000098.1 GCA_003645885.1 Candidatus Latescibacterota bacterium
AAACGGCGGGAAAGGTTACTTCGAACGCTGGACCGGATCCGCGACCGCTTCGGAGACGATGCGATCTATCCCGCTTCGATCCTGGAGTGCCGTCTCCTCACGGAGGCCACCGGCGGAATGGGAAGGCAGCGCGAAATCGCCCGGTCATTCCTATAAGCTGCACCCTCTCCAACCTGTTTATCCTTCGTGATAGGATTGCCTTGATGGACCGCAGACGTATGGCGGAGATTGCGGAACGACTGCGGGAGGAGGTGGCCCGCCACTACGAGCGAGAACTTTTAGAAACCGGGGGCTTGTGGGAAACAGGTCCGTACGCACCTGTTGGCGTTGAGGAGTACCGCCAAGCGAAGGTCTTCGAGCGGGTACTTCTGGACGAGTTTGCTGGGACGAGGCTGGAGGATTTTTATGAGCTCGAGGAGGTTCCTACCGAGTACGGCCCCGCTGTGGCTATCGTCGATCGGGAACCTTACCCAGGTCTTGGAGTCAAGCCAGACCGCTGTCGCCAGGAAATCGAACGGGCTGTCCGCCTTTTGTGGGGCGTGGGCCCGGCCACGGAACAGCATCTCAGATCTTCCGGATACCGCTCCCTCAGGGAACTTGTGCACCATCCCAGGTGGGGGCCAGAAGCTCGCCGTCTCGTGGAGGCTATAGACACCGGGAGAATTGAAGAGCTCGCATTCCAGGTTTGGCGGTGGTATACAGCATCTCATCCCCTTTCTATGCTTCTTTTGGGGCTCATAAATCCCACACAATTTGCTTTCCTCGACATTGAAACGCTCGGGATAACTACTGAACCGCTCATCTTGGTCGGCATCGCCTGGCCTGAGGGCAGAGAGCTCCTCGTGCGCCAACTCCTCGTGCGGCACATCCCCGAGGAGCTTCCCGTGCTTATGGCAGCTGGCAAGTCGATCGCGGAAGTTCGTGCTCTGGTGACCTTCAATGGTCGAGCCTTCGACCTCCACTTCCTGGAAGCGCGCCGCTCCTACTACGGCCTTGAACCGCCCCCGGACAAGCCGAACTTCGACCTCCTCTTCTTTGCCCGACGCAGATGGCGAGAGGAGCTTCCGAACTGTCGCTTAGAGACCCTTGAGAGGTATGTGTTGGGTATTGAGAGGTCGTTAGACGTGCCCAGTGCTTTAGTACCTGAATTCTATGTGCGTTATCTAAGCGAGAAGAACATCGGACCGCTAGTGGCCATCATTGAACACAACAAACAGGATCTCGTCTCCATGGCCCTCCTGCTGTCGCGCCTTTGGGACGAGTGGTTCGGATGAGGCCGTTTGGAGACATCGTGGACGAGCTGTCCCAATGTGGTCAGGTAGTAGCGGAGCTTACTCTGCCCGGGCGGGAGCCGCGGTTTAGAGATCCGGCACGCCCCCTTCCCGCACCTCTCGCTAGTTACCTACGGCGTAAAGGGATCCGTCTCTACACCCATCAGGCCGAGGCCCTGGATAGGGTAAGGAAGGGGGAGAACGTGGCCATCGTTACTCCCACCGCCTCGGGTAAGACGCTTGCCTTCAACCTGCCGATCTTGGAGCGGCTCACCGCTGAACCCGATGCGACGGCGCTTTTCCTTTACCCTCTCAAAGCACTTACCAATGACCAGCTGGTAAAGCTCAGGGAGATTGAGGAGGAATTGGGCCTTCATCTCGGTGCTCACGTCTACGATGGGGATACACCGACCCACATCCGCCCCCATATCCGCGCTCAGGCCCGCATTCTTCTCACCAACCCATATGCGCTCCACCGCTACTTGCCCTGGCACGGCAAGTGGAAACGGTTCTTGGAACACCTTGCCTTCGTGGTGATTGACGAAGCGCACCAGTACCGAGGGGTCTTCGGCTCCCATGTGGCCCTTCTTATCAGGCGCTTGAGGAGGATCCTGCGGCGGTACGGTGCAAATCCTCAGTTCATCCTCTCATCAGCCACGATCGCCAATCCCAAGGAGTTCGGGGAGCGACTGGTAGGGAAGCCCTTCGTAGTAATCGAGGAAAACGGTGCCCCTCAAGGACCCCGAACATTCCTTTTCTGGGATACGGCCTTGGAACCTGGCCGCTCACCCGCACAGCAGGCAGCGGAACTGCTCGCGTTCCTCGTGCGCAGGGGGTTCCAGACACTGTGTTTTACCCCCTCCAGGAGGATGGCCGAGGTGGTGGCCACTACGGCCCAGCGGCTCGCTCCCGGCAAAACGATCGTCTCCTACCGGGCCGGATACCTCCCCGAAGAGCGACGGGAGATCGAGCGAGGCATCCGAATGCGAGATATCGAGGGGATAGCATCCACCAATGCCCTGGAACTCGGGATCGATATCGGTGGGTTGGATGCGGTCATCATCGTCGGTTACCCGGGAACGGTGAACTCCGTATGGCAGCAAGCAGGCCGGGCTGGACGCGGAGCCAAACCCTCGCTGGTGATCATCATGGGCTTCGATAGCCCCCTGGATCGGTACTTCATGACACGGCCCAAAGACCTCCTAACCCGTCCTTTCGAACATGCCATCATCGACCCTGCGAACCCCGAGATCCTCCTTCGCCACCTAATGTGTGCCGCGGCCGAGTTCCCCCTCACGAAGGAAGACCTTGAAATCATCGACACCGATGAAGTGATGCTGCGCCCCCTGGAGGAAACCGAGCTTGTCCAACGGACGCCGGTGGGGTGGATCTACCGAGGTAGGGTTGCCCCTGTCGAGGTGGTGGACCTCAACCGCCTTTCGGAACGCATCGTAAGGCTAGAGTGCGGGGGTGAGCTTCTTGAGACGATGGACTACGAGCGGGCCTTACGTGAGGCTCACCCAGGAGCGGTACTCCTCCATCGGGGCGAGACCTACGTGGTGGAGGAGTTGGATTTGAAGAATGACCGAGCTTTCCTTGTTCGGGAGGATGTAGATTACTACACCGAGCCTTTGTTACAAGAGGAGGTGGAGATCCTTTCGTGCCACGAAAGGATCAAGGCCGGGCCCGTAGGGTTAGCCCTAGGAAGGGTTCGGGTGTCCGAGCGAGTGGTAGGGTACCAGGTACGGAAGCGGGGACGCACGCTCCAATACCGGGAGTTGGAACTTCCCCAGGTGCAGTTCGACACCGAAGGGGTATGGTTCCTTCTTCCCCAGACCCTGGCCAAGCGCGTCGAGGAAGTACAAGGTCTCCATTGGGCTGGCGGGCTCCACGGGGCGGAACACGCGTTGGTGGCCATCGCCCCCCTGCACGCCATGTGCGACCGGTGGGACCTCGGTGGCGTTTCCACCCCCTTCCACCCCGATACCTCTGGTCCGGTCATCATTGTGCACGAAGCCTTCCCCGGCGGCGTGGGAATCGCACGAAAGCTCTTCTCGTTGGCGGAAGCCTGGTCGGAAGCCGCCCGGGATCTCGTCCGAAGGTGTCGTTGCGAGAAGGGGTGCCCATCCTGCGTACTGTCGCCCCGTTGTGGCAGTCGGAATCAGCCCATGGACAAGGCTGCGGCCGGCGTGATCCTGCAGTTCATTGCCGAGGCACTCCACGGAAAAGTAGAGCGCCGATGGGGATGATTTTGAGGCCGGTATGGTTTGATTCCCTCGGGGCGAAGTCTATGTCCGTGCTTGTGCGAACCCCTGATATCTCCCTGCTCATCGACCCCGGAGCAGCCATCATGCACCGCGGATACCCCGCGCCTTACGAGCTGAAGGAATACTATCTCGAGCTCGCTACAGACGCCCTTCGGGATGCGGCGAATCACGCCACCCACATTGCCATTACCCATTACCACCACGACCACTTCCGACCGGACCTGCCCGAGCTCTACCGGGGAAAGACCCTTTGGATCAAGGACCCGAACCGTTGGATCAACCACTCCCAATGGAACAGGGCAAGGGCGTTCTTGGAGGCATTGGCGGCAGAGAGGGACGCGGAGCTTGGAGAAATGCCTCCCGAGGAAAGGGAGTTCCCTGATCCGCTGGATTCGCTTCCGTTGGCCGCTGAGGCTAACCCCAGGAAGGACCTGGTAAAGAAGTGGCGACGGCGTTTCGTGGGACTGACAAAACTCTGGGCCAAGGGCCCCTGGTTAGATTTACGCGCTCTCCCCGATGTCACGGTGGCCGATGGGAGAACATTTCGAGTGGGCGATACATCCGTCCGTTTCAGTTCGCCCCTTTTCCACGGGGCGGAGTACGCCAGCCCCGGTTGGGTCTTGGCGGTTATCGTGGAGTACGAGGGCCTCAAGTTTCTCTATTCATCCGACCTCCAGGGACCCACCCTCGAGGACTACGTGGCGTGGATTCTCGAGGAGCGCCCGGACGTACTGATCCTGGACGGCCCCACCACCTACCTTCTCGGACCTTTCCAGTCCCGCGCGAACCTAGACCGGGCCATCCGCAACTGCGTTAGCCTGGTGAGCAAACTCGAGGCGAGGCTGGTTTTGCTCGACCACCACCTCGTGAGGGAGGCACGGTTCAGGGAGAAGGTGGAGGCCGCGTTCGCTGCCGGCGCGATGACCGCTGCTGAGCTCTTGGGGAAACTGCCGCTCACCGACCGGGTAGCAATGGCCAAAGAGGAGAACAAGCTCGAGGAGTTAGTCTCCCAAGCCGAAGCGGGGAGCTTGGACCGGGAGCTCGTCACTGGGAGAGAGTTCGACCTAGAGCAATTGCCTAGTTCCTAAGGCATCTCCCCGTGATAGAGCATCTCGACCGCGAGATCGAGCAGCCAGAGAAGACCATTCCTGAAGCTGACGGGCTCCATCTCCTCTGCTAACTGCCCCGCGTTCGTCAGCCCTTCCACGATCCATGCCCGCTCCTTTTCCGGCAACCCCGAGAGGGGGTTCCCCTGCGGGAGTGCCTCCAGGAGCTCCTGCAGCTCTTCTTCTTCAAGGGCGCGCTTCGTTTCCTCCAGGGAGACGGTGGCCCCGGCATCCAAAGCGCGGACAAGGGCTGTGATGAAAGCCCTCAAATGGTCGAACGGGTTCTCCAGTTCGCTCAACATTGAGCCCTCCTTACACGGCCGTTTCCTCGAGCCGCGTCCTATAATCCTACCAGGAGGTGGCCAGTGGCCGAGATCCGGATTAACCGTGCCCCGGTCCTCGCCCTTTGGGCTACTGTTGTAGCCAAGCGCCTCGGCTTCAGCGAGCCCGAAGCGCTTACCCTCGGAAAGGTGATCACGGGCCTCACCGCCCAGGCCAAGGGAAGGCGGCTGGGGATCTACGAACCCCGTCCCCCTGAGGAACGGGCCAAAGTCTCTCGCAAACGTGAAGAACGAGGAGTCGAGTGGTTGGAGTTCATGGGGAGGATGGTACCAGTCATCCGGACCGAGGAAGGGATCCGCGCCGTAAGTGGCGCAAACCCTGTGAGCCCGGAAAGCGCCAGACGCTACCTCAAGTCGAAGTTCGGAGAACACCTCCCCTTGGTGGAGAAGAAGCTCACAGAGCTCGCCGAGACCTTCGAACCCGAGGAACTGGCCGAAGAAGCCATGAAGGTCTATATGCAGATAAGGCCCGAGGTGCCCAAGGGCCGCGCCGGTTGGGGGAAAACAGGGGTCTTGGATCTAGACAATATCGACCGGCTCATCTCCTGGCGAAGGAAGGTGCGCGGTAGAGAACAGGCCGATAGAGGTGCTTAACGACCCAGGTGCCACGCGATGAACCGTTCCACCAGCTCCTGTGCCTTCGTCAGCACTCTCTCGGGAAGCCTTACCCTAGAACCAGCGGAAAGGGGCAAGTTCCTCAAACCTCGAAGGGCCTTCCATATCTGGGGTGACACCTCTTCCCCCTTCCCGCCACATGCCGTACAGAGGAGACCCCCTCTTTCCGGTGACCAGGTAAGGCCCTTCTTGCCTCCGCACTCGATACACCCGTCCAGGAAAGGGCCCAGCCCCAACCGGCCGAGGAGCTTGAGCTCAAAGGAAAGCTCCCCCACCGTCGGGGGGAGGCCCCCTTCCAGCGCCCTCAAGTAATCCAGCAGCAATGCGAGAACTTCGGGGTAACTTTGGCGGTCAGGCAGGAGACGCGCAACGATGGCCGCCGCCCGCATCGCGGCCTCGAGTCGCTGAAGGTCCTCTTTGAGCTCCCGAAAAATGTGGAGAAGCGAGGCCTCTCGAAGGAGGGGGAGCTCCCTCCGCTCATAAAAGATGACCTCGGCGTAATTCAGGACGTCGAGAATCGCACCGGCATGGGAATCGATACGGCGCGCCCGCTTTACCAGGATACGCAGCTTGCCCCGCTTCTCAGTCAGGATCGTCACGATCCGATCGGTCTCGGCCACATCTTGGGTGCAGAGGACCAGCCCGCGATCCCTTGCTAGCCTGGCCATCTGGACGCCCGCCGGGCTAACCGAACAGCTCCCGCTCCAAGATCTCCCACGCAGCCCGATCGTCGGGATCCCTCAGGTTAAGCCGCCGTTGTAGTTGGACAGCGTTTATCGCCGACTTCCCCCGATGGCAGTTGTTCATGAAGATGAAGGTCATGCGGGCCTTGCTCACTGCCTCGAGGATGGCGGGGACCCACTCCTCCAGCTCCTCTTGCGAATAGAGATAGTCATATCGCTCTCCCGCCGTCTCATGCTCCCACCACTTGGCCGCGTTCCTCCCGTGGAAGCGGAAGTACCCTATCCCATTGGTCACGATGGAGGTCTTCTCCTGCGGAAGCCCCGGAAGCGGGGGCAGATCGACGTTGACGAACCCCAAGTCGTGCTCCCTGAGGAACTCTATGACCTCAGGCCGGTACCACCATACGTTGCGGAACTCCACATGCACCGGGATCTCCCGGGGGATCGCGTCCCGCAAACGCTCCAGATGCGACAACGATTCTTCATGGTGGCGTTTGAACGAATAGGGAAATTGGGCCAGAAGGCCTCCCAGACATCCCGCTTCGATGAGGGGTTGTATCCCCTCCAGGAAAGGCCGTACCGTCTCGTCAAACTTCCCCCGTTCGTGGGTCATCTCCTTTGGAACCTTCACCACGAACAGGAACTGCCTCGGATCCACCTTCCGGACCAAAGCAGCCATCATGTAGGGAGAGGGGATGCGGTAATAAGTGGAGTTTATTTCAACGGTATCGAACTCTCGGGCGTAGAAAGAAAGCCATTCCTTCTGTGGGAGCGATTCGGGATAGATCGAACCCACCCAGTCCTTAAAGCTATAGCCAGATGTTCCAATCCTTATCTTGCTCGACAAGAAAATCCTCCTCCCTCATAGTATAACCCCGCCGAGGTTCAGCACTTTGACCATTTCAATGCACACTGGCTCGCAAAATTCCCGCACAACTTGCACTGCTCATCAGCATCATGCACCCTATGTTCATCCAAAGGCAAAAAGAACTCACACCAGGAACGCGAGCTGAAGAGAGCCAAGTTGGTATTAACCTATAAAAAAGAACTCTGAACATGTCCACGGTCTTTTCCTGGTTATATGCACTGCACCTCCTTTAAAGGAACAAGGCCCTCTTTCCCCATCTGCAACGCAAGGGTGCCGCCCGAGGGGCCGTGCCGGTTCTTCGCCACCTCCAAAACCCGGGCCCCGCCCTCCCCATAACGGAGGATAAGCACCAAATCAACAAGGTGCTCCAAGGATTTGGGACCTGAGAGAGCCTTCCCTTTCGTGGTCTGTACAGCCGCAAAGCAGAGGGCTCCCTGCTCCCGAGCAAGCCTTACCAGCCTGGCACCAACCTCCCGCAACTGCGCCACGCTCCCGAAGGCAAAGTCTGGGCGAGCAATCGCCGTCTGGAGAGAGTCCACGATGAGAGCTGTGGGACGGAGTTCATCCGCCGCTCGGAGCACCGCGGGGAGGGATTGTTCGCACAGCACTTGGATCCTCGCCCCCCTTATGTTAAGCCTCTCAGCGCGTACTCGGATCTGTCTCGGGCTCTCCTCCCCGGAAACGTAGAGGACCGAGCCATGGCTCTTCGCCAAGGCGGCAGCTATCTGGAGGAGTAAGGTGGATTTGCCAACCCCCGGCTCACCCCCGAGGAGTACTGTGGAACCCGGGGGCAGCCCTCCCCCGATGAGCTCGTCGAGGGCGGGGATGCCTACGGGAATCACCTCGGTACGGAGGGGGATATTAGTTATGAGCAGAGGCCTCCCCAGCGCCACTTCTCTAGAGCGCTCTTCTGGAACGAAGCTTCCCCACGAGGCGCAGATCGGGCAGTTAACCAGCTTACTCGGAGCCCGATATCCGCATTTCCGGCAGATGAACACGCTCAATGGTACTGCAAACTCCCATCACGCGTGACACGTAACGCGTTGCGGGTCCTCTTTGTCCCTCCACCCGGTGCCCGAGTGCCCAAAATAACGGCGCAGTAGTCACCTTCCCGCACCTTGCCGCAACCTTACCCTCGGGCGGGGAAATGTACGGCATCAAGGAACTTGCGGAGGTTTTAGGCCTTTCAGAGAAACAGGTCAGGCGTCGGCTTTCCCTCATCCTGCCGTACCTTGACGGACATTGCCGGAAAGGTCCCCGGGGAAAGATCCTCGTCGATGAAAGGGGTTTGGAAATACTACGCGAAATGGTCTCGCGGGAACGTGCGGGAAGTTCCCTTCAGGAAGCCGCAAAGTCCGTCATGAAATTTCCCGATATTGTGGATACCAACGGTAACGGCACTGTGCCAAGGACCTTGCGGGAAGGCACGGGAACGTGCGGGAAGGATGGGGAAAGGTCGAGGAACGGTCAATGTCAAACTCCCAAGCCAAACGGCGAGTCCACCTTGTCGGGACGTACCGCAAGTTCGGGCAAGGTGGAGGTCCGGGAAGGGGTTCTTTGGCTCCTGATAGGC
>QNCW01000099.1 GCA_003645885.1 Candidatus Latescibacterota bacterium
AACATCCAAAATTGTGCCGTTTATGTCTATTATGGTATTGAGGACAGTGCTCTTTTCGAAGAGAAACCTGTATTTACTTTCCGACCTACGGAGGGCATCCTCCATACGCTTACGCTCGGTGATATCCAAAAAAGAGGCCACGCTTTTCCTGGTGCCCGGGATCATGGCGACGGTTATGAAGACATCTCGGACGTCTCCCTTTCTATCCACCAACCTGGCCTCGTAGTTCCTGGGGGCGGCATCAGGGTCCGTCCTCCTCAGGTGGTGGTACCTTATCATCTTGTCCAGGTCTTCCTTCACGAAGAATTCCGTCCAGCTCTTCTTACCCTCTATCTCCTCCTTGGAATAGCCGCAGAGCCTGGTGAACTCGGCGTTCGCCAAGGATATCGTCGTGTCCTCCTCGATGATTATAGTTGCGGTTCCTGTGGTCTCGAAGATCGTTCGGTACGTTTCTTCTGCCTTCAGAAGGGCCTCCTGGGCCCGCCTCTGCTCGGTGACGTCTATCCCCACGCCGAAGAAGTAGTCGAGCTCTCCGCTCGGTTTGAACATGGGCCTGCCGTGCCACTCCATTAAAAGTTCCCTGCCGTCCCTGGTGAGCACGTGGTTCCGGTTGAAGGTCGGCTTCCTGGACTTCACAAGCCTCTCGAAGACCTCCGACAGCATCCGACGCTCGGCCTCCGGCACGAAGGTCGAGAGGTAATCCTTACCCACGACCTCGTCCAACGTGTAGCCCAGGGCTTGAAGCATGGCCCTGTTCATCACCAAAGTCCTGCCCTCAGCGTCGATGGCCACGAAGAAGACGGGCAGGGCCTGGACGATGGCGTTTACATCCCTCTCCTTCCACTGTCCCGTGTTTCCTTCTCCTCTCATCTGCCCGAACGAGTCCCTCAGGAAGCCGCAAAGATTATGGCCACTGCGAAGCTGGCCGGGCCCATCCTATCCCCCGACCTTTAAGATAGCCATCCTTACCTCCTGGGTCAACTCCTCTATCACGAGCCAGTTGGCGAGGATCATGCCGAAAGACGATGCCCAAGTAGCAGACTTCTGTAAATATACCTCAACCCTTTGAGGAAATCAAGCCGAATCTCTTCAACAACTTAAACTATGGAAAAGTGCTGCACCCAGAAACTTGACACTTGCGAAAGCAGCGGATAGAGGATATATTTCAAAAAGGTGGCATACGAATTTCGGGTGCACGTGAGGCGGACAGCTATGGACCTCGAGAAGATAGAACAGGGCGTCAGGTTGATACTCGAGGGCATCGGTGACGACCCTGACAGGGAAGGCCTCGTCGACACTCCGAGGCGTGTAGCCCAGATGTATAGGGAACTCTTCTGCGGCCTCGAGGCGGACCCCATAGAGACCCTCAAGGTCTACATAACCGAAAACCGGGACGAGATGATACTCGTCAAGGACATCCCCTTCTATTCCATGTGCGAACATCACCTCCTTCCCTTCTTCGGCAAGGTCCACATCGCCTACATCCCGGACGGGAACAGGGTCACGGGCTTCTCCCACCTCGTCAGGGTCGTGGAGAACTTCGCCAGGAGGCCACAGCTTCAGGAGAGGATGACCACCGAGATAGCTGAGACAATAATGAGGGTGCTCAAGCCAAAGGGGGTCCTCGTGGTGGTCGAGGCGGAACAGATGTGCCTCACGATGAGGGGGGTGCAGAAGCCCGGAAGCAAGACCCTGACCTCGGCCATGAGGGGGATAATGAGGCAGGAGGCTACGAGGCTGGAGGCCTTCTCTATGATCATGGGAGGGAGAAGATGAGCGAACTCCTGCTCCCGGACGGAAGGAAGCTCCCTTTGGACAGGGCCCTCATAATGGGGGTCCTTAATGTTACACCTGATTCATTCTCGGACGGAGGATTATTCCTTAGGACCGAGGACGCAGTCCGCAGGGCCGAGGAGATGGCCCAAGAAGGCGCGGACATAATAGATATCGGGGGGGAATCGTCGAGGCCCGGGGCGGAGCCCGTGCCCTTGGAGGAGGAGCTGAGGAGGGTTATCCCCGTCGTAAGGGAAGTTGCCCAACGTCTATCCGTGCCCATATCCGTAGATACGTACAAGGCGGAGGTGGCAAGGAGGGCCCTGGAGGAAGGAGCGTCCATAGTAAACGACATAAGTGCCCTTCGCTTCGACCCCGATATGGCGGAGGTGGTCGCCAGGAGGAGGGCTCCCGTGGTCCTGATGCATATGAAGGGGACCCCGAGGGATATGCAGAGGAACCCTTACTACGAAGATGTCCTGGGGGAGGTCGAAGGTTTCCTCAAGGAGCGGAAGGAAGCAGCAGTGGGGATGGGCATCCCCGAGGAGAACATAATCTTGGACCCGGGAATAGGCTTCGGCAAGAGGGTCCAGGACAACCTTCAGCTCCTCAAGAACCTGGATAGGCTCGTGGCCCTCGGAAGCCCTGTGCTCGTGGGGACATCCCGAAAGTCCTTCATCGGAGCAGTCCTGGACCTTCCGGTGGAGGAGAGGCTCGAGGGCACCCTCGCAACGTTGGTCCTGGCGGTCGCCAAGGGGGCGAAGATACTTAGGGTCCACGACGTGAGGCCGGCGGTGAGGGTCGTCAGGATGGCCGAAGCTGTGCTTAGGGCTTAAATCGTGCGACCTTTATGGTGCTTTATGACCTCGGCCTTAGTTATGAATACCACATCTTCGGCTATGTTCGTGGAGAGGTCCGCCACCCGCTCCAGGTTTCTGGCGATCAATATCAACTGTAAGGCACGGTCTATCGTGGAAGGATCGCTCATCATGTAGGTTATCAGCTCCCTCGTGATCTGGTCCCTCAGAGCATCTATCTCGTCGTCCCTTTTGCATACGTCGACGGCGAGTTCCGCATCCCCCCTAACGAAGGAATCCAGGCTGTCCCTGAGCATCCCTATGCTTTCCTCCGCCATCCTGGGCAGGTCTATCAAGGGCTTGACCTGAGGTCTTGGGATGAGGTAAAGGGCCCTTTCCGCTATGTTCACAGCGTGGTCCCCTATCCTCTCTAAGTCGTTGTTTATCTTCATTATCATCGTTACGATGCGCAGGTCGGACGCCTCGGGCTGATACAAAGCCAGAAGTTCTATACAGAACTCGTCCAGCTCTATCTCCAGGTCGTTCACCTTAGGCTCATCCTCTTCGATGACCTGTCGGGCAAGCACCTCCTCCCTCTCCACGAGCGACCTTACGCTCTTTTCGATCATCCCCTCCACAATACCGGCCATTGTGAACAGCTTCTCCTTGAGTTCTGTTATCCTTTGATCCAACATTATCCGAACCTCCCTGTCAGGTAGCTCTCCGTCCTTTTATCCTTAGGGGCTGTGAATATCTCCTGGGTCCTGCCGAACTCTATGAGCTCTCCGAGCATCAAAAAGGCGGCGTAGTCCGAAATCCGCGCTGCTTGCTGTATGTTGTGGGTGACTATAACTATGGTGTAATCCTCCTTCAACTTCTCGATTAGTTCCTCGAGCTTCGCAGTGGATATGGGATCGAGGGCCGAAGCGGGTTCGTCCAAAAGGATTATCTCGGGCCGGACGGCTAATGCTCTGGCTATGCAAAGCCTCTGCTGTTGTCCTCCCGAAAGTTCCAGTGCCGAGCCGAAGAGCCTGTCCTTGACCTCGTCCCAGAGGTTCGCATCCTTCAAAGCCTCCTCCACCCTCTCCCGAAGTTCCCCCTTGTTACGGACCCCATGTATCCTCAGCCCGTAGGCCACGTTGTCGAAGACCGACTTCGGAAACGGATTGGGCCTTTGAAAGACCATCCCCACCCGCCTGCGCAGAAGGGACACATCGACGGCATCGTCGTAGATATTCCGTCCGTCTATCAGCACCTTCCCCGTGACCCTGGCAGTATCTATCAGATCGTTCATCCGGTTGAGACACCTGAGGAACGATGACTTCCCGCACCCGGAGGGCCCCATAACCGCTGTCACGGCCTTCTCGGGTATGGAAATGTTTATGCCCTTCAACACGTGGTTCTCGCCGAACCAAAGGTTCAGGTCCTTCACCACGATCTTCTCCCTCACCACTTCCTGGCCCTCCTCGCCCGGTATCTTATAACTATCGCTATGAAATTTACAGCCAGGACCAAAAGGAGCAGCACAAGGGCCGTCCCGTAGGCGATGGGCACCTGATGCTCGGGCTCTGTTCCCTCGGTCATAAGGGCATAGATATGATAGGGAAGGGCCATGACCTCATCGAAGGGGGAGCCCGGCAAATGCCTTGTATAAAATGTGGCGGCGGTGAACAATATCGGCGCCGTCTCCCCTGCAGCCCGGCCGACTCCCAAGATGGCGCCGGTCAGTATGCCCGGCAGGGCAGCCGGCAGCACTACCCCCTTGACGGTCTGCCACTTGGTAGCTCCGAGGGCATACGAGGCCTCCCGGAACTCCCGAGGAACCCCCTCTATGGCCTCCTCCGTAGCCCTGATAATCACCGGGAGGATGAGGACCCCCAAAGTCAGGGATCCGGAAAGGACCGAGACCCCGAAGCCGAAGAGCTTCACGAAGACGGCCAGCCCGAAGAGGCCGAACACAACCGAGGGAACGCCGGAAAGGGTATTTATTCCCGTCCGGATGATCCTTACCAGCCTCCCCCCTCCGGCGTACTCCCTCAGGTAAATCGCCCCCAAGACTCCCAAGGGCAGAGCGAACCCCACCGCTCCGAGCGATAGAAGGAAAGTCCCCACGATCGCAGGGAAGATCCCTCCCTCGGTCATCCCCTCCCTGGGAAACTCTAAGAGAAATCCCGGGGACAGCACCCTGGCGCCGTTCAGGGCTATCACCACTATGAGCGAAAACAGGAACAGGACCCCCACTACGACGGAGGTCTTTAGGACGACGAAGCCTACGAATTGCTTGAACCTCCTCATCCTTTAATTATCTTGTCGGCCAACAGGTTAAATCCCAAAGTTATGAAGAACAGGACCAGGGCTATCCCGAAGAGGGCGTGATAGTGGTCGCTTCCCATGGGGGCCTCTCCCATTTCGGCGGCTATGGTGGCGGTCATGGTCCGAACGGGTTGGAAGACCGACCTGGGGATGACCGCTGCACCTCCCGCAACCATGAGCACCGTCATGGTCTCCCCTACCGCCCTTCCGAATCCCAAGATGACGGCGGCGATTATGCCCGAAGAGGCTGCGGGCACGACCACCTTGGTTATCGTCTCCCATTTCATCGCTCCTAAGGCATACGAGGCCTCCCTCAGCTCCCTGGGCACCGCCGATATGGCGTCCTCTGCGATGCTTGCCACCGTAGGAAGGGCCATCATGCCCAAGATGATGGAAGCCGTAAAACATGTCAACCCAACCGGAAGGTCGAACAGCCTCTGAACTAAAGGGCCGAGGAACACCATCCCGAAGAATCCGTAGACCACCGAAGGGACGCTCGCCAGAAGCTCCACCGTGGGCTTGAGGATTTCCCTGAGCTTGGGGTGGGCCAGCTCCGAGATGTACATCGCAGAACCCACCCCCAGGGGAACGGCCACAAAAAGGGCTCCCAAGGTGACCCATAGGGACCCTAAGATCAAAGGCAGTATCCCGAAATCGGGCGGGTCGTAAGTGGGATACCAGTATCTCCCGAAAAGGAACTTAAATACCGATACCTCTTTGAATATGGGCAACCCTTCCTTGAACAGGGTTACGGTGATCCCGGCCAAGAACACGATGGAGAGGGAAGCGCAGGACAGTAATAGGTGTTTTACGAGGTTATCCCTCATGGCCACTCCCCTACTTAACCGGGACGAATCCCAATTCTTCGACGATCTTCTGGCCTTTTGGGGAGAGGATGAAATTTATGAACTCCCCGGCCAATCCCCTGGGCTCGCCATCGGTGTACATAAACAGGGGCCGGGCGAGCTTGTATTCGCCCGAGACCACATCCTCCTTAGATGGATATACCCCCTCCACCTTGACGGCCTTCACCTCCGGCGAGAGGTAACCCAACCCTATGTAACCTATAGCTCCTGGGGTCTTGGCCACAGTAGTGGCCACGGCCTTGTTGGAAGCCAACATCAGGGCATCCGGCCTCACCCTCTCGCCCCCGAGGGCCAACTTCTTGAAGACCTCGAAGGTCCCAGAGGCCACGTCCCTGGAGATCACGACGATGGTCTTGGATTCCCCTCCCACTTCCTTCCATTTGTTTATCTTGCCGGTGTAGATGGCCCTGATCTGGGCGAGGGAAAGCTCCCCCACAGGATTCGAGGGATGGACTATCACTGCTATGCCGTCCTTGGCTATCACCGTTCCCACCGGTTTTATCCCCTTCTCCCTGGCCTTCTTCAGTTCCTTGGTCTTGATGGGCCTGGAAGAATTGGCTATATCTACGGTCCCGTCTATGAGGGCAGCTATCCCCACCCCCGAGCCCCCGCCCCTGACCGAGATGCTCACATCGGGATGGAGGTCCATGAACTCCTCGGCCGCCCTCTGGGCGATGGGCAGAACCGTGGTGGAGCCTGCGAGGGTGAGGGCCCTCTCCCTCGTCCAACCCTCTCCGACATATAGGCTCGTTATCAACCCTAAGGCCGTCAAGATCCTTTTCATGGTCCCCTCCTCCTTAGAACTTGCCCGAGGCGAACTCCCAGCGAAGTTGGATCGAAAGCTCGTCCTCCGGGTCTTCGCCTTCCTGCCTTTCCCTCTCCCAGAACGCCTGTACCATCACCTTGGGCTCCCTTATAAGGTAGTAGTTGAGTCCAGCGATGTACCTGGTGAGGGAGTCGCCATCTTCGTCTACGTCCTTGTCCCAGTAATCGCACCTCGAAACGATGTCCACCTTAGGATGGATGCCGAAGACCGGCATGAGCATGAAACCAAGCGAGACGACATCCCCCTTCTCGCTGCGGAGGAACTCTGACCATACCTCCGCAGGTCCGAGGACGGCCCTGCCGGTTCCCGCCACGAGGAGCCTATCACCCCCTTCCTTGAGCAGGGATGCTCCCACTGTGATCCCGGGTATGGGAATCACCCTCAGGTTGGCCAGATATGCGGGGCTTTCGTCCACATCCTTCCCGGCCTTGTTGTACCCCTCCCCGTTTGCCACCTCAAGCCGCCACTCCCCGTATCCCTGAGGCAGATACCCGCCTACGGAGATGCCGTAGTCCCTGGATGCCACGAGCTTCTGTTTGTCCTCGAGGGCCTTCTCTACGGTGATGTACTCCCAATCGTAGATGAGGCCGAAATATGTCTTCTGGAGTCCCGCCTTAAGTTCGACTTCTGGGGCTACCTTGAACTCCACATAGGCGTCCTTGAGCTTCAGCCCCGCACCGTGGGGACCCTCGTCGCTCGAGAAAATGTCCACCGTGACCCTGCTTCTGACCGCATCCGAGAACTTATGCTCCCACCTGAGGTACCCTCGCTTTACGGCGAACTGGCTCTTCTCGATATCGCCTCCTTTCGTCCCCATGGTATAGCGGAACCAGGTATAAACCTTGAGCTTGGTTGCACCGGCCCCCGCACAGATGTGTGCAGACCCAAGGAGCCCCAAAAACAGCACCATCCAAGCCATGTCTCACCTCCTGTCTTTGGGTTTCGATGGGAAACTACAAAGGGAGGGTTAAGCAGGGATAAAGGAGATGTTAATTTTCGGTTAAGGTTTCGCAGGTGGGAAATTATTTGGGCAGGACTACGGTGAAGGTGGTGCCCCTGCCGGGCTCGCTTTGTACATCTATTCTGCCGTTGTGAGCTAAGACGATGTGCTTCACGATGGAAAGTCCAAGGCCTGTGCCGCCGAGTTCCCTCGACCGGCCCTTGTCCACCACATAAAACCTCTCGAATATCCTGTCCAAGTGTTCCCGGGCTATACCTATCCCCGTATCCGAAACTTCTATCTTCATATGTCCATCTATGGGGGAAAGCCTCAATTCGATCCTTCCGTTTTCTACGTTGTACTTGATGGCATTATCTATAAGGTTTATAAAAAGCTGCTCCAGAAGGAAAGGGTCCCCATGTATTACAGCGTTGTCCTCTTCTGCGAACAGTTCTGCCGTCAGATTCTTCTCCTTTATCCTCCCTTCGAACATCCTCAGCACGTCGGATACCAAATCCTTTAAATTGACCTCTTGTATCTCCAGCTTCAATTCCCTATCCTCGAGTTTAGAAAGAATGAGCAAGTCGTTAACGAGGTTGATCAGCCGGTCCGAATGTCTCCTTATGATCTGCAGGAAGTGCTGTTGGACTGGCGTGGCCTCTTCCTCCAAGGTCTCCACGAACCCCTTTATCGCGGTCAAAGGCGTCCTCAGTTCGTGGGATACATTGGCCACGAAATCCGCCTTTATCCTCTCCAGCTTCTTAAATTCGGTTATGTCGTGAAATACGGCCACCTTTCTACCATCTTCTAGTAAAACGCCGTTGGCCAGATAGACCTTGTCCTGAAATCCGACTTCCTTCGCCTCGACCTTCCCTTTCCTCGATATGTCCTCGACGAAAGTCTTAAAATCCGGGTTTCTCAAAATCTCCCAGTAAAATTTCCCCCCTATAGACGGAGGTAACCCGAACATCCTTTTGAAGCTCTCGTTAGCGAGGATTATCCTCCCCCCTTCTTCCAGCACAACGATACCTTCCACCGTAGAGCTGAGGATAGCCCGGAGCTC
>QNCW01000100.1 GCA_003645885.1 Candidatus Latescibacterota bacterium
TATGCGGGGTGAGGGAGAACAGGGGAGGAACCCTCTACTCCTTGGTGTACGGCCTGCCCGTGGCCCAGCACGTGGACCCCATAGAGAAGAAGCCCCTCTTCCATTTCTTCCCCGGGAGCAGGGCCTATTCGGTAGCCACGGTAGGGTGTAACTTCCGCTGCCTCCACTGCCAGAACTACGACATCTCCCAGATGCCGAGGGACTACGGCAGGATAGCTGGGGAGGAGGCTTCCCCCGAGGACATAGTTAGGGCCGCCCTGAGGACGGGATGTAAGAGCATATCCTATACCTACACTGAGCCTACGGTCTTCTTCGAATTTGCCTTCGAGACCGCACGTCTGGCACATTCACGGGGCCTCTACAACAACTTCATAACCAACGGTTATATGACCCAGGAGGCGCTGTACGACATAGCGCCCTTCTTAGATGCGGCCAACGTGGACCTCAAGGCTTTCACCGAGGAACACTACAGGAAGGTGTGCGGGGCGAGGCTTCAGCCGGTGCTGGATTCCCTTAAGCTTATGAAAAGCCTGGGGATATGGGTTGAGGTAACTACCCTCATCATCCCCGGCCTCAACGACGACGAGCCCCAGCTGAGGGACATAACCAGGTTCATAAGGGACGAGCTGGGGCCGGAGACCCCCTGGCATGTGACGGCCTTCTTCCCCACCTACCGGATGGCCGACAGGCCCCGCACCCCTCCCTCATCCCTCAGGAGGGCGAGGGAGATAGGGCTGGAGGAGGGGCTCAAGTACGTGTACACAGGTAACATCCCCGGGGAGGAGGGGGAGCACACATATTGTCCCTCCTGCGGCAGGGTCCTCATCCGGCGTTACGGGTTCTACATAGTCGAAAGGTCCCTCAAGGACGGGAGGTGTACGGGATGTGGGACGAGGTTGGACGGGGTAGGAATGTACTGAGGAGGGGACATGGAAAGGACGATAGTGGCGGTCACGGATTACATCGAGCCCGATCTCATGTGGGAGGAGGAGCAGCTGGCCAGGCTTGGGGTGAAGCTTATGGCCTACCAGCTCAAGTTCGCGCCTCCTGAGGAGCTGCTCTCCAAGGTGAAGGATGCGGATGTGCTCGTGGTCAACATGGCCAGGATGAACGGGGAGGTCATAGGGGGATTGAGGAGGTGCAGGCTCATAATCAGGCACGGGGTCGGATACGACAACGTCGATGTGGCCGCCGCCACGAGGAAGGGGATAATGGTCAGCTACGTGCCCGACTACTGCTTAGAGGAGGTGGCGGAGCACACGATAGCCCTCATGATGGCCTGCGTGCGCAGGCTATTCCAGGGGAGGAAGGTTCTGGAGGATTCGGCACGGAGGGGCTCCTGGGACTTCGAGCCTTTGGTGCCAACCTTCAGGCTCATGGGCAAGACCGTGGGGATAGTGGGGTGCGGGAGGATAGGGAGCAGGGTCCTGAGGAGGCTATCCGGGTTCGGGGTGAGGACCATCGTCTGCGACCCGTACCTTCCCAAGGAGAGGAGGAGGGAGCTGGGGGTGCCGTTCGTGGACTTGGAGGCCCTCCTTTCGGAGTCGGACGTGGTCACCCTCCACGTTCCCCTGAACTCGGAGACCTACCATATGATATCCGAGCCCCAGCTCAGGGCCATGAAGCCCACTGCGTACCTCGTGAACACTTCCAGGGGCCGGTCGTGGACACGAAGGCCCTGGCCAGGGCCCTCAGGGAGGGATGGATAGCCGGCGCAGGGATAGACGTGTACGAGAGGGAACCTCCCGAGCCCGGCGAGGAACTGCTCTCCCTTCCCAACGCAGTTCTCTCACCGCACATCTCCTGGTATTCAGAGGAATCTGCATGGGACATAAGGGTCAAAATAGTCGAGGACATAAGGAGGTTCTGCGAGGGCAAACCTCCGAGGTTCCTTGTGAACCCTGAAGTACTACAACGGAGGGGAACATGATGGCCGATGTAAAAGAACCTTGGCCCGGGCCCAGGACCCGGGAATACCTCTCCCTCTCCGAGAGGTACGAACCTAGGTGCATGACCCAGCAGGCCCCCGTGGTCTGGGAGAGGGCCGAGGGCGTCGTGGTTTGGGACGTGGACGGGAACAGGTACATAGATTTCACCTCGGGGGTGCTGGTGACCAACGTGGGTCACTCCCACCCCAAACACGTAAAGGCCGTGCAGGATGCTGCGGCGAGGCTCATGAACTGTTACGACTTCCCCACACCTGCGAGGGTAAAGTTGGCCGAGAGGCTCGTGGAGATGACCCCCGAGAACCTGGACAAGGCCTTCCTCCTGACCACCGGAAGCGAGGCCACGGAAGCTGCCATGAGGGTGGCCAAGAGGTACACCGGAAGGCATGAGATAATATCCTTCTACGGGGGCTTCCACGGAAGGACCTACGGGGCCATGAGCGTGGCGGGGAAGACCGGGACCAAGAGGGGCTTCGGACCTATGATGCCCGGGGTCATATTCGCACCGTACCCCTACTGCTACAGGTGCCCCTTCGGGAAGGAACTTGAGACCTGTGGGCTCTTCTGTCTTGAGTTCCTGGACAGGGTGGTGGAGGCCGAGTCCACGGGGGATATAGCCGCCCTCATAATAGAGCCGTACCAGGGGGGTGCGGGCTTCATATTTCCCCCCGAAGGTTACCTCAAGCGCCTGGAGGAGTGGGCGAGGGAGAAGGACGTGCTCTTCATACTGGACGAGGTCCAGTCGTCGTTCGGGAGGACGGGTAGGACCTTCGCCTTAGAGTGGGAGGACCTGAGGCCCAACCTCCTTTGCCTCGGGAAGGGGATAGGAAGTGGTGTGCCGACTTCGGCCCTTTTAGGGGAGTCCCGGCTCTTCGAGTCCTTGGCACCGGGGGAGATGAGCAGCACGACCGGGGGAAACCCCCTCTCGGCCTCCGCGGCCTTGGCCGTGCTCGACATAATGGAGGAGGAGGGGCTCGCCGAGAACGCCCTCAGGGTCGGGAAGTTGCTCATGGACGGGTTCCTGAGGCTCAAGGAGGAGGTGGAAGTATTGGGGGACGTGAGGGGTAGGGGCCTCGTCATGGGGTTGGAGTTCGTGAGGGACAAGCGCACCAAGGAGCCGGCCCCCGACCTTACCTGGGAGGCTGTCCTGCGCCTCTGCCGTTCCGGTGTGCTCGTGGGGAGGGTGGGGCTCTACGGGAACGTGATAAGGATAGCACCCCCCCTGGTCATAACCGAGGAGCAGGCCGAGGAGGCGCTCGGAATATTCTCTAAGGTGCTCAGGGGGCTGTGATGGACCTGAGAAAGTTCGTCCGTTCGTCCGAGGAAGAGGGCGTGGCCCTGCTCGAGGACCTCGTGCGCATGCCCTCGGTGAGGGGAAAGGAGGGTCAGGTTGCGATGTACCTCCTGGAGAGGTTCTCGGAGGTGGGTGAGGCGGAGCTTGTTCCTGTGCCCGAGTCAATAGTGGACGACCCGGAATACTCCTTTCCCTTGGAGGGCATAAGGTACGAGGACAGGCCGAACCTGAGGGTCAGGGTCCCGGGCTCGGGGGGAGGAAGGTCGTTGATCGTGAACACCCACATGGACGTGGTCCCTCCCTCCCACGGCCAGGAGGACCCGTTCCTTCCGAAGCTCAGGGAGGGGGCGGTATGGGGAAGGGGGGCCTGCGACGCCAAGGGCCAGATAGTCGCCATCTATCTGGCCCTTAAGGCTTTGAAAAAAGCAGGGTTCCGCCCGGCCGGTGACGTCACTGTCCACTTGGTCGTGGAGGAGGAGTGCGGAGGGAACGGCACGCTCGCCTTCGTGAGGGAGGGTGAGGGGGCCGACGGGGTCCTGGTAATGGAGCCCACGGGGCTTTCGGCCTTCCCGTCGGTGAGGGGGGCTGTCTGGTTCGAGGTGAAGGTCCTCGGCCGTTCGGGCCACAGCGCACAGGCGGGGAAGGTCGTGAGCGCTCTCAAGGAGGCCATACGTGCCGTGGAGCTTCTGGAGGAATACCATTCCAGGCTCCTTGAGGAATCCAGGGACGTGCCCCTGTTCGAAAGCTACAGTGACCCCATGCCCATAACGTTCGGCACGTTCCACGCAGGGGAGTGGCCCGCAACCGTCCCCCGGGAGGCGATACTCAGGGGCGTGCTCGGGTTCCTGCCCAACAGGACCAGGGAGCAGGTGGAGGCCGAGATGAGGGAGGTCCTTAGCTCCGGAGGCGGATGGCTCGGGGAGCACTACGAGCTACGCTTCCTATACCGCCACAACTCCAGCGTGACGCCTCCGGACCATCCTCTGGTGGGGACCTTGGTGGAGGCGTGCAGGAGCTCCGGATGGGAGCCGGAGGTCAAGGGGATGCCCGCCTCGTGCGACGCCTGGTTCTACAGGGAGCTTCTCGGGGTCCCGACCGTTGTCTTCGGCCCGGGGGAGCTGGGGTACGCCCATTCATCCGAGGAGCACATAAAGGTCGAGGACCTCATAAGGGGCGCAGAGGCCCTTGCGAGGTTCATCGTGGACTGGTGCGGAGGGCAGGAGTTCCCCTTAGGTGCTTGAGGCGGGATTCGAGATGAAGCCCGACCTCCTGCTACACATATGCTGCGCTCCCTGCGCCACCCGTGTGGTCGAGCTCCTTAGGAGCGACTTCGAGGTCCACGGTTTCTTCTACAACCCCAACATCCACCCCGAGGAGGAGTACCGAAGGAGGCTCGAGGCAGTGCGAAAGTACGCCGAAGCCGTGGGCCTGGACTGGGAGGAGGGACCTTACGAGCCGGAGGGGTGGTTTCAGTACGTGAGGGGGTACGAGGACGAGCCCGAGGGGGGTGCGAGGTGCCCCCTTTGTTATCGCCTGCGCTTAGAGGAGACCGCGCGGAGGGCGAGGGAGTTGGGCTTCGGGTACTTCGCAACGACGCTCACGGTAGGTCCCAAAAAGAAGGCCCGGGTCATAAACCCCATAGGCAGGGAACTCGGGTTCAAGTACGGTCCCACCTTCGTAGGAGGGGACTTCAAGAAGGGGGAGGGATTCAAAAGGAGCGTGGCCCTCAGCCGTAGGTTCGGGCTCTACCGTCAGAACTACTGCGGGTGCACGTTCAGTTTACGGAGAAGCATTTAAGGGAGGTCGTATGAGGGTAGGAGTAGTCCTAAGGCCGGAGTCCGCCCACAGGGACATATACCTCGGGGTGCTGTCAGAGCTCGAGGAGGTGGGGGAGGTCGTAGCCTGCGACGAGACAGGGAGGACCTTCGGGGAGGTGAAACGGCTCCTGGGGGGGAAGCTTGGGGGGAAGTACAGGGACTTAGGAGATATGTTGGAGAAGGGAAAGCCGGACATGGTCCTCGTCACCTTGGAGGCCTTCAGGGCCCCGGAGGCGATAGGCAGGGCTTTGGACGAAGGAGTGCACGTACTTTCGGAGAAGCCCGCCTGCGTGGACCCCGGGGACTTCGAGGTGCTGGTGGAGAAGGCAGAGGAGAGGGACCTCCAGCTCATGTTGGCCTTCGCCTTCCGCAGGTCGCCCATGGTCATGTGGGCCAAGGAGGTGGTCGGGAAGGGGGACATAGGAAAGATATACGGAGTACAGGCGCACTTCATAGCTGACCAGGCGAGGATAAGGGACGAGGAGGTCAGGGAGAGCTGGTTCTTCAGGAAGGAGCTCGGGGGAGGGGGGCACCTGCTTTGGCTCGGATGCCACTTCGTGGACATGATAACCTTCGTCACGGGGAGGAGGATAGAGAGGGTATCGTGCTTCACCTCCGTGGTGGGGGGGGAACCGATAGATGTCGAGGATTCAGCGGCGGTCTCCTTCGAGCTTGAGGGGGGAGCCATTGGCAACCTTCTTTCCGCCTATTACTTGGACAAGGACAAGCACTCCCTCTTCCAGGTCTGGGGGGAGCACGGGTGGCTCAGGATGTACCCCCACGAGTGGACACCTCTGGAGTGGTACTCCGACCTATATACGCTTTCGCCCCTGAGGAAGCTATCCTTCCAGGAGGGGAGATGGGATGTGTACCTTCCCTTCGTGCGCTCGTGCGTGAGGGCGTGCATGGGCGAAGAACCTCCCCCCATAACTCCCCGGGAGGGGCTTTACGTGCTCGAGGTCGTACATGCGGCCTACAGGGCCGCCGAGACCGGCCAGGTCCAGGAGGTGGGATGACCTTAGGGGAGATGTACAGGTTCGTCCTGAGCGAGGGGATGAGGGTAGATCCGAGGGGGGAGGAGGGTCTAAGGAAGGTGCTGGAGGGGAGGAGGGATGCCTACGGGAGGTTGGAAGAGGAGGAGAGGGCGAGGTACGATACCGAGCGCCTGACCAACCCTTACGGGGACCTCAGGATAGTACACGGCAGGGAGGGGACGGAGGTGAGGGGACTCCTCGTCGGGCTCGACCCCGGGCCCGAGGAGGTGGTAGCAGTCAGAGTCCTTAAGAACTCCGGAGAGCGGGTGGACCTTCTGGTCTCCTACAGTCCCTGCGCCTTCCCCTCGAAGGTCTCCCTTCGGGACCTGGTGGAACTTAGAGGGGAGGTCCTCTGCCGGACGGGCGTCCCTCCTGGAAGGGCGAGGGCCTGCTTCCCCTCATCCGAGCCCGAGGACAGGAGGGCGGAGGACCTTGCGAGGCTCCTGGACGTGCCGGTGCTCACGGTCGGCTCCGTGGCCGACCTTTCGGCCTACGCCTTTTTGGGGGAAGGCTTGAAGGAGGTCGGCAGGGTCTGGGAGGTGTTGGACTTCCTGCGGGGCATCGGGGAAGTTCGGGCCCTGGGCGACCCGCAGCTCCTGTGCGGGGACGTAGAGGGGGAGGTGGGAAGGGCCTACTGGGGACCTATCTCGGCCGAGGGTTTCAGGGCCTTGGCTGAGGCCGGCGTCGGGACGGTGATATCGGAAGGGTTCGGTCGGGAGGAGCTTGAGGTGGCGAGGAGGTTCGGCACGAACGTCGTGAAGGTCCCGAGATATTCGCTTGAGAGCTTGGGGATGAACCTGCTGCTGGACGGGGTGAGGAGGAAGTTCGGGGAGGTCCATATCATTCCTTGCGCCAACTTAGTGAGGGTGGAAAGGGATGTTTGACCTCGTAGGATGCGGTGCCTTGAACCTCGACCTCTTCTACCGGGTGGAGGACCTCGGGTTCCTCAGGAGGTGGGGGCTGGTGCACGGTGGAGAGGTATTGGGGGGAGGGATGGAAGAGTTCTTGAAGGAGCTTGGGAAGGAGGGGAAGTTCTTGGGGAGGAGCGGGGGTGGATCGGCTGCGAACACGGCCTTCGCCTTAGCGAAGATGGGCTTCAGGACGGGATTCTTAGGTAGGCTGGGGGACGACCCCGAGGGGGACTTCGTTCTGAGGTCTTTGGAGGGGGTGGACACTTCCCTCGTCGGAAGGGAGGGGAGGACGGGGGTCTGCGTGGTAGTGCTCACTCCGGACGGGGAGCGTTCGACCGTGCTGTTCCCGGGTGCGAACGACCTGTTTCGGGCGGGGAAGGAGGAGCTGAGGTACGCATCACGCTCCAAGTGGGTCCACCTTACCTCCTTCGTGGGGGAGGACGCGTTCCGGGCCCAGGCGGAGTTGGTGGGGGCGCTTCCGGACGAGGTCCGCATCAGCTTCGATCCCGGACACCTCTACGCCCTGAAGGGGATGGAAGCCCTTACGCCGCTTCTAGAGAGGACCGAGGTGCTCTTCGCCACCGAAGGTGAGGTGGAGATTTTAACCGGAATGGATTTCAGGGAGGGCGCACGTGTCCTTCGCAGGTCCGGACCGAGGATAGTAGTAGTGAAGCTCGGACCGAGGGGGGCCTGGACTTTGGCCGAGGAGGAGTGGGAAGTCCCGGCCCCGAAGGCAGAGGTACGGGACCCCACGGGAGCCGGGGATGTGCTGGCCGCAGGGTTCTTAGCCGGACTCCTCCGAGGATGGTCTCCGAAGGAATGCCTGGAGTTCGGGGTGGGCCTCGCATCCCGGAGCGTCGAGGGGTACGGGAGGGAGGCTTATCCCGAGGTGGCTCGGTAAAGGTTCGAGGCCTCCCGAACGAACTTTCCTACGGGAGGCCTTTTGAATTTTATAGGATACCTGCTATATTTTTTATCATCTGACCGGCGATCTTAAAATTTTGATTTTTCTCTTGACATTTTGAACACGAACGGTTAAATTTAGGAGGTGAGCGTATGCGTAAGGTTCCGGAAAGATGTCCTACATGCGGGGGGACGCTGGAGGTCACGGAACTTTCTTGCCCCTCCTGCGGTACGACCCTGAGGGGGCGCTGGACGACCTGCCCTTTCTGCAAACTCCCCCCTGAGGACCTGGAGCTTTTGGAGACTTTCCTCAGGTGCAAGGGGAACGTCAAGGAGATGGAGCGGATATTGGGGCTCTCCTATCCTACCGTCCGCAACAGGGTGAACGAACTGCTCAGGAAGCTGGGATACGGGGTTGAGGAAGAGGCCGAGCTTGCGGAAAGGCGCAGGGAGATATTGGACATGCTGGAGGGGGGAGAGATCACGTCGTCCGAAGCGATAAGGAGGCTCGAGGAACTCGGAAGGAGGTAGGA
>QNCW01000101.1 GCA_003645885.1 Candidatus Latescibacterota bacterium
CAGGGACAGGATAGAAGCTTTGGCCCCTGGAGGAGGATACATCTTGGGGACCGCCCACAACTTACAGGCTGACGTTCCTATGGAGAACTTCGAGGCCCTGATGGAGGCATATCGGGAGTACGGTAGGTACTGAAGGGAGGTAAGATGGGAAGGGACTTCAGGGAGGAGGATACCTGGAGGGTCTTCAGGATAATGGCCGAGTTCGTGGAAGGTTTCGAGGAACTTTCCAAGCTCGGCCCTGCGGTCACCATATTCGGCTCCTCCAGGGTGAAGCCCGGTTCCCACATCTACGAGATGGCGAGGGAGACGGCGAAGCTCCTGGTCGGGGCGGGGTACGCCATCATAACCGGAGGGGGACCGGGGATCATGGAGGCGGCGAACCGTGGGGCATGCGAGGCAGGAGGAGGCTCGGTGGGGCTCAACATAGAGCTTCCCACGGAGCAGAAGCTCAATCCTTACGTGAAGAAGGGGCTATCGTTTCGTTACTTCTTCGCACGGAAGGTGATGTTCATAAAGTACGGCAGGGCCTTCGTCATATTCCCCGGAGGCTTCGGGACCTTGGACGAGTTCTTCGAGGCCGTGACCCTCATACAGACGCGCAGGATAGGGAGGTTCCCCGTCGTGCTCTTCGGGAGCGAGTACTGGGGGAGCTTGCTTTCGTGGATGAGGGAAGAGCTGCTCGGACCAGGGTACATATCTCCGGAGGACTTGGAGATATTCAGGATAGTCGACAGCCCGCAGGATGTAGTGGATTCGGTGGAGGGGTTCTACCGGGAGATTTAGATGCCGGACGTACTTCAAGCAGGGCTCCTGACCGTCATGGGCCTTACTTTCACATTCATGAACGGGTTCAACGACTCCGGTAGCATAGTTGCGACTGCGGTCTCATCGCGGGCCCTCTCCCTCAGGGATGCCCTGGCCTTGAGCGCTGCCGCACACCTTGCGGCTCCCTTCCTCTTCGGCATAGCCGTGGCCGACACCATAGGACATCAGGTGGTCGCAAGGGAGGCGGTCGTGTTCCCTGTGGTCTTAGCTGCCACATCTTCGGCAGTGTTCTGGTGCATCCTAACTTACAGGCTCGGGATACCATCTAGCTCTTCCTACGCCCTCGTGGGAGGGCTCGTGGGCGCGGCCCTGGCCGGAAACGGGAGGGGGGCGGTGCTCCTGCCGGGGCTCGGAAAGGTGTTCATTTCTTTGGTGATCTCCCCTATATTGGGGATGATATGCGGATACATCCTGATGTGGGTTGCGATGTACACGGCGAAGGGGGCGAGCCCGAGGGTGAACATCTTCTTCAACAGGGCCCAGGTGCTGGCGCTTATGGCCCTCGCCCTGAGCCATGGAGCCAACGATTCGCAGAAGGGTATGGCGCTCATAGTCATGGGCCTTATGGCAGCCGGCACGCTGAGGGAATTTTCGGTCCCGGGATGGGTGGTACTTACATGTGCCCTCGGGATATCCTTAGGTACAGCGTTCGGGGCCAAGAGGATAATTCGCACGGTGGGCGGGAGGTACTACCGGGTCATGCCCGTGCACGGCTTTACCGCCCAGTTCTCGTCCGCGGCCGTCATACTTTCGGCCTCCCTTCTGGGAGGACCGGTGAGTTCCACTGAGGTCATAAGTGCGTCCGTCATGGGGGCCGGCGCGGCCGAGCGGATCTCGAAGGTGCGCTGGAGCGTGGCTAAGGATGTGGTAGTAGCCTGGTTCTTCACGGTGCCCACAACGGCTCTTCTGGCTGCCCTGGCCTGTCTTTTGTTCCGCTCAGCCTTTTAGGAGGAGACATGGGACTGCGGGACTTCTTCCGCCGTAGGGAGGACAAGTTCCTGAGGCTCCTCTTAGAGCAGGCGGAGAAGACCTGGGAAGGTATGCAAGCTTTGGAAGAGTTCATGAAGGACGGGAGCGAGGAGGCCGCCAAGAGGGTCCAGATGGCCGAGAAGGAGGCCGACGAATTCAGGAGGATACTCATAGACGAGCTTAACCGCTCCTTCGTGACCCCATTCGACCGTGAGGACCTCTTCTCCCTGTCCAGGGCAATAGACGACATAGTGGACTATGCGGATACCACGGTCGAGGAGATGACCATCCTGGGAGTAGAGCCCAACGACCACCTGAGGGCCATGGTGTCGAGGCTTGTGGCCGCTGCCCACGAGGTCTACATGGCGGTCGTCAGGCTCAAGGACCATCCCGGGGTAGCCCTGGACCACGCAAGGAGGGCCAAGTCGGTAGAGAACCAGGTCGAAAGGCTCTACCGACAGGCCTTGGCGGACCTCTTCTCCGGGCCCAAGGATGTAGAACACTTGATCGAGGTACTGAAATTGAGGGAGATCTACAGGCACCTGAGCAACTGTGCCGACAGGGGGGACGAGGCTGCGAACGTGATATCCGACATAGTGGTGAAGATGGCTTAGAGGTTCTCAAATGGAGGGAGCTATGAGAAAGTACGTTGGGGAGTTATAGGAGCCGGAGGCATAGCCCGCACGGCATCCGAGGCCGAGGAGGCGGTGAGGGCTGCTAAAATAAAATTGGTGGCGCCCCCCGGAATCGAACCGGGCACACCCGGATTTTCAGTCCGGTGCTCTACCATCTGAGCTAGAGCGCCACTGCCTCAAAATTAATAAATTTTGAGAAAGCAGTCAAGGGGGTTCTCGTGAAGCTCGTCACAGGGACTCAGATGGCTTCTGTGGACAGGAAGGCCATAGAGGAGCTCAAGGTCCCCGGCCTCGAGCTTATGGAGAACGCTGGGAGGGCCGCCTTCAGGGTGGCCATCGAAATGTTGAAGGGTGCAAGGGAAAAGAAGGTCGTGGTGGTCTGCGGGAGGGGGAACAACGGCGGGGACGGCTTAGTGGTCGCAAGGCTCCTGGCGAAGGAGGGTACGGAGGTCTCGGTCTTCCTCTTAGGGGAGAGGGAGAAGGTGAAGGGGGACGCAAAGGTAAACCTCAGGAGGGCGGAGCAGGTAGGGGTCCCTGTGGACGAATTGACCGGTCCTGAAGGGCTCGCCCGCTTAGAAAGGGCGCTCTCCACGGCCGACCTCGTAGTAGATGCCATCTTCGGTACGGGTTTCAAGGGGAAGGCGGAGGGCCTCCCCGCCGAGGCCATATTCTCGATAAACTCCTCGGGGAAGCCCGTGCTTTCAGTGGACCTTCCGTCGGGTGTCGAGGCCGACACGGGAAAGGTCCACGGACCTGCGGTGAGGGCCGAGCGCACCGTCACCTTCGGCCTCCCGAAGTTCGGCCAGGCCTTCCATCCTGGCAAGTCGCACTGCGGGGTCCTGGAGGTGGCGGACATAGGCTTCCCCGAGGAGGCGTTGGACTCGGTCGAGGGGGTGGCCGAATGGGCGACCGAGGACGAGGTGAGGGCCAAGCTCCCCGAGAGACCTCCCACGGCCCACAAGGGCACTTGCGGCAAGGTGGCGGTCGTGGCGGGCTCGGTCGGGTTCACGGGAGCGGCGGCCCTCACGGCCATGGCAGCGCTGAGGACGGGTTCCGGGCTCGTGTACCTCGGAACTCCCAAAAGTTTGAACGATATACTCGAGGTAAAGCTCACCGAGGTCATAACCCGCCCCCTCCCCGAGGTGAGGAACAGGAGGTGTCTAGCCCTGAGGGCGGCCGGCGAGGTGTACAGGCTCCTGGAGGAGACCGACGTCCTGGCCATGGGGCCAGGTTTAGGGACGTACAGGGAGACGGTGGAGCTGGTTGCCAGGGTGGTGAGGAGGCTTCGTAAGCCTGGGGTGCTGGACGCCGACGCCCTGAACGCCCTCTCCAAGGACCCCTCCCCGCTCCTCGAGAGGGAGGCCCCCCTCGTGCTCACCCCTCATCCGGGGGAACTTTCACGCCTTATTGGCGTCCCGGTTCCGGAGATAACCTCAGACCCGCTCGGATATGCGAGGGAGGCGGCCTCGAGGTTCCGCTCGGTGGTGGTGCTCAAAGGGGCTCCCACCGTGACGGCCACGCCCGAGGGACAGGCCTACGTCAACCCCACCGGAAACGAGGGGATGGCCACAGGGGGAGCCGGGGATGTGCTCACCGGGGTGATAGCGAGCCTCATAGGCCAGGGGCTCTCCCCGGAGGACGCAGCCTGGGTCGGTGCCTACATCCACGGTCTGGCGGGAGATTTGGCCAGGGACGAGAAGGGGGTCCACGGGATGGTGGCTGGGGATATATTGGACAAAGTGCCGGAGGTTATAAAGAGGCTGAGCCGTCGCAACTCATCCGGGAGGAAAGATGAAGCCTAAGGACTTAGTCGGTGTGTCGGTGTTCCTCGTCGCGTTCGGGGTTTACCTTAAGACCATGGCTCCCACGGTCTCCTTCTGGGACTGTGGGGAGTTCATAGCCACTTCCCACATCCTGGGGGTCCCACACCCTCCCGGCGCTCCCCTCTTCATCCTCGTAGGGAGGGTATTCTCCATGCTCCTCCCCATCTGGGATGTGGCCAGGAGGGTGAACTTCATATCAGTCGTGGCCTCCTCCCTCGCTGTAATGTTGCTTTACTTCGTGATAGTGCGTCTGATCCGACGCATAGGGACGGAGGGGACCCCCGAATGGTGCTGCTACGTCGCAGGTGCCGTGGGCGCCCTGAGCCTGGCCTTCTCCTACGCCTTCTGGTTCAACGCTGTCGAGGCGGAGGTCTACGCATCCTCTATGTTCCTCACCATGCTTTCGCTCTGGCTTTCGCTTCTGTGGACGGAGCGACACGACCGTCCCCACGCCGACAGGCTCCTGCTTTTCCTCGCTTACCTCATAGGGCTTGCCGGAGGGGTGCACCTTCTGTGCTGGCTTACGGTTCCGACCTTGTTCCTTCTGATATGGTCCACCGACAGGAGGCCGCTGAAGGACTGGAGACTTCTGGGGGCGGGACTCCTCCTCTTCATCTTGGGCTACTCCACCTACCTTGCGATATTCATCAGAGCAGGGCTCGACCCCGCCATAAACGAGAACGACCCTTCTACGGTCCACAACTTCATCCAGTTCCTCCAGAGGAAGCAGTACGGCTCCGAGAGCATGCTTTTGGGGATGTTCCACAGGAAGGCGAGCTTCTCCTATCAGTTCGGAGATATGTTCCTGAAATACATCTTCGAGCAGTTCCCGTTCCCCGTCCCCAGGTGGACGGTCGAATTTCGCGCGGCTGATGGAAGTTCCCCGTATCCCGTACTCGTCCCTCTTATCCCCTTACTTCTGGCCGTCTTCGGAATGTACTACCACGCCCGGAGGAACCCGAGGGATTTTCTGGCCTTCTTCACTTTCTTCCTCACGACGGGGGTCCTGCTCGTCCTCTACCTCAACATGCCCCAGCCGCAGCCCAGGGAGAGGTTCTACGTCTTCGTAGGGGCAGTGGCGGCACTTTCGCTCTACATGGGTATGGGGGTCATAGGACTTTTGGAGATGTTTTCTAAGGAGGCGAAGAAGGGGGTCCTGATCCCCATCAGCGCCTGTTTCTTCGTGCTTCCTGTTAACTTCTTCTTCGCCCACTACCGCACCCATATAAACAGGTCCGGAAACTACATCCCCTACGATTACGCCTACAACCTCCTCGTATCCTGCGAGCCAGGGGGGATACTCTTCACAAACGGGGACAACGACACGTTCCCCCTATGGTTCCTCCAGGAGGTCGAGGGGATAAGGAAGGACGTGAGGGTTGTGAACCTGAGCCTTCTGAACACTCCCTGGTACATAAAGCAGCTGAGGGACTACGAGCCCAAGGTCCCCATAAACCTCAGCGACCGCCAGATAGACCGCCTTGAGCCCCGGGTCTGGCCCGAGGACGGCAAGATGGAGCTTGCAGGGCTCTCCTGGGAACTTAAGGGATGCGCCGTATACCGTCCCCCCTACGGAAAGCCGATACACTTCTTCAGGGTACAGGACCTCATGGTCCTTAGGATAATCCAACAAAACAACTGGAAGAGGCCGATATATTTTGCAGTTACCGTCTCCGAGGACAACAAGATAGGGCTCCAGGACTACCTCGTGATGGAGGGGATGGTGTACAGGCTCGTGCGCACCAAGGGGAAGAACAGGGTGAACATAGCCAAAATGAGGAAGAATCTGTTCGAGAAGTACAGGTACCGTGGTGTGAAAGACCCTAAGGTGTACAAGGACAAGGACACCATAAGGCTCCTGGGGAACTACAGGGCGGCCTTCGTCCAGCTCGCCTACGCCTACCTTCAGAACGGGAAGAAGGAGGAGGCGTTGGAGACCCTCCGCAGGGCGGACGAGCAGATCCTTATGGGCTGGTGGGGCTACTACACTGCGGCACAGATAGCCTTGACGGCCGGCTCCGAGGAGGACGGCAGGAAGTACCTGGACAAGCTCGTGGAGCTTATGGGAGAGGGGAGTCCAGATATGTGGACTTCCTTAGCTTACCTCTCCGAGGAGTTGGGGGACACCGCCCGGGCCATGGAGTTCTACCGCAGGGCCATCCAGATGGACCCATCGTATCCTCAGGCGTACCTTGGGCTCGCAGAGATACTCGAACGCAGGGGTAAGACCCAGGAGGCCGTGGAGGCCCTGAAGGAGCTTGCAAGGTACAGGCCTGAGGACACGACCCTCCGGAAGCTCATCCTGAGGTTGAAGGGGGCCAGATGAGTCGGCCTGAGGTAAGTATAGTTGTGCCCCACTACCGAGGGCCCATAATCTTGGATTGTCTCAAGTCGGTATACGACAACACGGAAGGGGCCTTCGAGCTTATAGTCGTGGACGACGGTGGGGACGGGAGCGTAGAAGAGGCCAGAGAGCGCTTTCCGGAGATAAAGCTGATATCGAACCCCGGAAACCTCGGGTTCGCCGCTTCCTGTAACAGGGGGATGGAAGTGGCCCGTGGGAGGTACTTCGTGCTTTTAAACAACGATGTGGAGGTGAGCCCCGGATGGTTGAGGGCCCTCGTGGAATTTGCGGAGTCCCATCCGAGTGCCGGTGCCTGCCAGCCTAAGATCATCTCCTTCTCGGACAGGAGGAGGTTCGACTACGCAGGCGCTGCAGGTGGGCTCATGGACATGCTCGGATATCCGTATTGCCTGGGGAGGGTCTTTCACACCTTGGAGGAGGACGAGGGACAGTACGATTCGCCCAGGCGGATATTTTGGGCCTCTGGCACGGCCCTCTTCCTCAGGAGGGAGGCGGTGGAGGATGTGGGAGGGCTGGACGAGGGCTTCTTTATGCATATGGAGGAGATAGACCTCTGCTGGAGGCTCCACAGGGCAGGATGGGAGGTGTGGTCGGTGCCGGAGGCCGTCGTGTACCACCGCTCCGGCTGGTCCCTCCCCCAGAGCTTCAGGAAGATGTACCTGAACCACAGGAACAACCTCGTCCTACTCCTCAAGAACTACGATGTGCCCAGCCTCCTCTCGCTGTTCCCCCTTAGGGTGCTGCTCGAGGTACTTACGGTGCTCAGGGCTCCCTTCGGGGAGCCGGGGAGGTCCTTGGCCGCCCTTTTGGGGATGCTTTGGGTGGGCTCGCACCCGATGGACGTAATTCGGAGGAGGAGGGAAGCGTGGAGGGCCAGAAGGGTTCCGGACGCGCTCGTGAGGAGGAAGCTTTCGGGAGGGAGCATCCTCTTCTGGTACGGGATCTACAGGAGGAAGGGGGCACCGCTGCCGTGCGCAAGGGGCTTAAGCTCGGGATAAAGCTCGGGGTGAGCGCGGGGCTCGTTATATGGGCCTTCTCAGGGGAGAACTTCAGGCCGGAGCGGCTCGGTCCCATATTGGCCTCCTCCCGGCCTTCGGCCTTGGTCCTGGCCCTTTTGACCTTCGTCGTGAGCAACGTCCTGGGAGCGGTCCAGTGGAGGGTCCTCCTCGGGATGCAGGGGATAGTCCTGCCCTTCGGGGACCTCCTTTCGCTCTACTTCACTGGGATATTCTTCAACAACTTCTTCGTGGGAGGGGTGGGAGGCGACGCCGTGAGGATATACGAAGTAAGGAGGGAGACCGGAAGGGGAGGAGGAGCCTTCGCTGCCACGCTTTTAGACAGGCTCTTAGGATTTTTCTCCCTTTCCATCTTCGCCTGCGGGACTATGCTGGTCATCCCCTCTTTGCCCTTCTCCCGACTTACGGGAGCGGCGTTCGTGGCGTTGCTGGCTTCCGGGCTCGCCGTCCTGCTGAGCAGGAGGATATCGGGCCTCCTGGAACGGCTGTCCCTCAGGTTGCTGCCGGAGGGGATGGGAAGGAAGGTGTCCAAGGTCAGGGAGGGGCTCGTAAGGGCGAGGTTGGACCTGGGGAGGCTGGCCTTGGCCTGGGCGATATCTTTAGGGGTGCAATCTCTTAGAGTGTCCGTGCACTACTGGACCGGAAGGGCCCTCGGGGTCCACGCACCTCTTTGGTCCTTCTTCGCTTTCGTGCCGCTCATAGCCCTGGCCGCTGCGGTCCCGATATCCTTCGGCGGGATAGGC
>QNCW01000102.1 GCA_003645885.1 Candidatus Latescibacterota bacterium
CCAGATAGGCATAGCCATCTGCCAGGGGGACTACACAAAGAACTACTTCCGCAGGAAGTCCTACGAGATGCTCCTCGAGACCGGGGAGTTCGTCGTGAACATACCTCATGTGGGCCTCAGGGACGCCATAACCGTCTGCGGGGAGCATTCGGCCCACGACCCTAAGGTCGACAAGTTCAAGCTCGCAGGCCTCACCCCCGGAAGCTCGGTCGTCGTCAAGCCTCCCATAATAGAGGAGTGTCCCGTGAACCTGGAGTGCATAGTCCGCCATCGCATCCCCTTGGGGAGCCACGATGTGTTCGTAGGCGAGGTGGTGGCAAGCCACATGTACGGGAGGCCTGTGAAGACGGATGTAATAGAGGAGGAGAACGTCTGGGTCCTCCAGCCCGAGGACGGGGGCCCGAAGATGAAGCTGTACTGGAAGACCCTCATGGACTTCTCCCCGGCGGAGTGATGGACCTTCCCAAGGTTTTCTTGACATCGAGTGGGACCGAACCGGCCTCCCGGAGGCACCCCTGGATATACTCGGGGGCGGTGGCTGGGGTGGACGGGGAACCTGAGGACGGGGAGCTCGTGGCCGTCCACAAGGCGAAGGGCGACCTCCTCGGGGTGGGGTTCTACAACGGGAGGTCGGAGGTAAGGCTCCGGATGCTCAAGTTCGGACCTCCCGAGGACCTCCCGGGGCTGCTCAGGGGAAGGCTCAGGAGGGCCATCTCCCTGAGGAGCGCCGTCGTTCCTCCCGAGACCGATATGTTCCGTCTGGTCAACTCCGAGGGCGACGGCCTTCCCGGCCTCGTGGTGGACAGGTACGGGCCCTACCTCGTGGTGGGGATGCTCGCGAAGTGGACGGAGCACTACCAGGGGCTTCTGGTGGACCTGCTCAGGGAGGAGCTTTCCCCCAAGGCCATCTTCTTCAGGGCGGGTGGGAAGGTGGCCGAGCAGGAGGGTCTCTCCCCCAGGGCGGAGTGGATCGGTCCCGGCGAGAGGTACGTCTGGACCAAAGAGTATGGTCATAAGTTTAAGATAGATATTGAGAAAGGACAAAAAACGGGTTTCTTCTTGGACCAGAGGGAGAACAGGAAGTTCGTCGAAGAGTTGTCCGGAGGGAAGGTTTTGGATATATTCGGGTACACGGGAGCCTTCTCGGTGTACGCGGCCTCGGGGGGGGCGGAAAGGGTCGTCATGGTGGAAGCGTCCTCCGAGGCCGTAGAACTTGCCCGGGAGAACTTCCGGGCGAACGGCGTTGAGGGGGTCTGCGAGGTCGTGGAGGGCGATGCCTTCGAGGTCCTTCCCGGAGGGGACCTCGGAGGGCCCTACGACCTCGTCGTCCTGGACCCACCGGCGTTGGCGAAGGCCAGGTCCGCAGTCCCAAAAGCTCTGAAGGCCTACAGGGCCCTCAACAGATGGGCTATGAGGAGGGTGGCCGAAGGAGGGTTCCTGCTTTCCTGTTCCTGTTCTCCCCACCTGGACAGAAGGAAGCTGCATGAGGCGATATTCACGGCGGCTTTAGAGGTGGGAAGGGACGTTCAGGTGTTGGCCGTCCGGGGGGCGGGCCCCGACCATCCCTTCCACATATTCCATCCCGAGGGGGAGTACCTCAAGGTCTTCCTCCTGGCGGTGAGGAGAGGATAGAGAGGCATAGAGGCAGGCGGGACCGGATGCCCGTGGGAAGTTCACTGAAGATAAAGGGGGCTGTCGAGACCGGAAGGATAGTATGATAGGACGGCTTGAAATAAAAAACTTTAAATCTATCAAAAGCTTAAGTCTGCAGTGCAGGAGGATCAACCTCCTCATAGGGCAGCCCAATACGGGAAAGTCCAACATATTGGAGGTCCTAGGCTTCCTATCGTTCGGATGTTATGGCACCTCATTGAACCTTGGAGAATTTGTACGGCACGAGCGCATAAGTCATCTGTTTTACGACGAGAACATAGACGATAGCGTAAAGGTGACCTTCGATAATAAGAGAGTAGAGGTTAAGATAGAAGATGACGGAACATTTAGGGGTACTTATGAAGGAATTAAGTTCTTCGAGGCCACAGAACGGAGCCAAGAAAAGGGACAGATAAAAGATTTATCGCCTTTTAAATTTTATCGCTTTTGGCCCAGGAAAGTGTTCCGAAGCAAGGAACTCTATTTCCTCTTACCCCCTTCCGGGGAAAACCTCTTAGCCCTTCTGCTTTCCCACAAGGAACTGCGCTCGATGGCAAGTTCCATATTTGAACCCTTCGGCCTCAGGCTCGTACTGAGGCCCCAGGAGGACAAAATAGAGGTTCTGAAGTACCATGAACAGGAAGATGTGCTGATCTCCTATCCCTATTTCCTTACCTCCGATACGCTCCAAAGGGTGATCTTTTATCTTGTGGCCATCGAATCCAACAGGGATTCCGTCCTAGCATTTGAAGAACCCGAAGCCCATGCTTTCCCTTATTATACCAAGCTTCTGGCCGAGAGGATAGCTTTGGACGAAGGTGGCAACCAGTTCTTCATATCCACCCATAACCCATACTTCCTCCTCTCCATCTTGGAGAAGGCTAAGAAGGAAGATGTAAGCATCCTTCTGACCTATTGGGAGGACTATCAGACTAAGGTCAGGTCCTTAAAGGAAGGGGAGAAGGAGGAGATACTTGCTCAGGGAATAGACCTGTTCTTCAACATGGAGAGGTTCTTAGGGAAGTGATATATGTAGAATGTAAGGCGGACTTCGTCTTAGTTCTTAAGGTAGCTTCTGTGAGACCTCGAGATATCGTGCACGAAGGGGGGAAGACGGAGGTCCTGAAAAAGTTGGAGAGATATCCCGATTCGGTCGGATTGGTAGATGAGGACCCTTGGGCGTTGCAGCCGCCTATCTTAAGAAGCTATTCTACCGAGGTATCCCTCGATGAGCACGGAATTCGGGTACTGAGGCGAGGGAAGAACGTGCTCATCGTGCTATGTCCCAGGTTAGAGGAATGGGTCATCGGGGCTGCGAGGAAGTCCGGCATAGACCCTCAAAGCTATGGGTTGCCGAACAGAGGGGACAGGTTGCACAGAGACATCAACTCAAGCATCCATAAATTTGAGAAACTTTTAGATGACCTGCTGGAGCGGGGAGCTGAGAAGGTGAGGGAGTTAGAGAAGGTGTTCGCAAGGATACTTAAGGCATACTTTGGAGGTCGTAGGGCTTAAAACTTGTGTTTCTGCGAGTCTGGGATGAGAAAGGAGTTGTCCATGAACCTTCGGTTCACCACCGCAGAAGATCTCATACGATGTCGAGAGGGCAAGGGTCGGGCATTGTCTGGTGCCGCAAGCCCGAGCAAGAGTTTGACCTGGGTGTCCCAAGGCACCACAATCTGTCGCTACCAAGCACGCAGAGCAGAATCTTCATCAAAAGGACACCCCACGGCCTGAGGAGGAACTATGGAGAACCCTTACATACCTAAGAGGGCGAGCTTGGTCTCTTCAAAGCCCCTGACGAGGACCGAGAAGTTGCTCAAGCTCAGGCTCGAGGACGGCTTCCCCCTCGGGGGGATGCCGGGCCAGTTCGTCACGGTCTGCCTCCCCGGGACCGGGGAGGCGGCCATATCCATCTGTTCGTTCGGGGGCATGGAGTTCGAGATATGCGTGAGGAAGATGGGGAGGGTGACATCCTCCCTCCACGATATGGCCCCGGGGGAGGCGTTGGGCATCAGGGGGCCCTACGGAAGGGGCTTCGATGTGGACGAGCTGAAAGGCAAGGATGTACTGCTTATCGGTGGAGGTATAGGGCTCGCACCCCTCCGCTCCCTCGTCCAGTACTGCATAGCCAACAGGCGCGACTTCGGAAGGCTGATACTCCTCCACGGCGCGAGGAGCCCCTCAGAGCTCCTTTTCACCGAAGACCTCGAGGTATGGAAGGGGCGTGGGGATATGGAGGTGCTCGTTACGGTGGACAGGGCCGAGGACGGATGGGAGGGGCGGGTGGGGGTCATAACCACCCTCATCCCCGACCTGGACCTCGACCCCGGACGTACCGCCGCAGCGGTCTGCGGTCCTCCGGTCATGTACAAGTTCGTCATAGCTGAGCTGCACAGGAAGGGGATACCCGACGGCATGATCCTTCTAAGCTTGGAAAGGGTTATGAGGTGCGGGGTTGGCAAATGCGGACATTGCACCATAGGTGACCTTTATTGCTGTCAGGACGGGCCTGTCTTTCCGTACAGCAGGATCAAAGGGATATGGGAGGCCCTAAGGTGAAGGAGGCACAATGAAGGCGGTGCTCACGACCTGTGCGTTCTGCGGCTGCGGGTGCAGATATTACCTCCTCGTAAGGGGCGAGAAGGTGGTGGGGGTTTCCCCCGCACCTGGCGACCCGGTCTCCGAGGGAAGGCTGTGCGTTAAGGGATGGAACTCCTTCCAGTTCATAAACCATCCTGAAAGGCTTAAACGACCCCTCGTGAGGGATGGAGGAGGCTTCAGGGAGGCGTCTTGGGATGAAGCTTTGGAACTCGTAGCGGAGAGGCTCTCCGGGATAAAGGAAAGACATGGCCCCGATTCCCTCGCCTTCCTGAGCTCGGCGAAGTGTACCAACGAGGAGAACTACCTCATGATGAAGCTTGCGAGGGCCGTCTTCTCCACCAACAACGTCGACCACTGCGCCAGGCTCTGCCACGCATCTACGGTCGTCGGGCTGGCGTCCACCTTCGGCTCTGGGGCCATGACCAACTCTATATCGGAGATCGAGGATTCGGACTGTATCTTGGTCACGGGCTCCAACACCACCGAACAGCATCCCCTCGTGGCTGCCAGGGTCCTCAGGGCCCTGAAGAAGGGAGCGAGGCTCATAGTTGTGGACCCGAGGAGGATACAACTATCCAAGCTCGCCACCCTTCACCTCCGTCAGAGGCCGGGTACAGACGTGGCGTGGCTCAACGGTATGATGTACGTGATACTGGACGAGGGCCTCGAGAAGAGGGACTTCATAGAGGAAAGGACCGAAGGCTTCGAGGAACTTGAGAAGGTGGTCTCCCACTACAGCCCGGGGGAGGTGGAGAGGATAACAGGCATCCCCGCCCGGGACCTGGTCGAGGCCGCAAGGCTGTACGGAAGGGCGGAGAGGGCCTCGATAATTTATTCTATGGGCATAACTCAGCACACCACCGGGGTGGACAACGTGAGGTCCTGCGCCAACCTCGCCATGCTCACAGGGAACGTCGGCAGGTACGCCACCGGGGTCAATCCTCTGAGGGGCCAGAACAACGTCCAGGGTGCCTGCGATGTAGGAGCGCTTCCCGACGTGCTGAGCGGATACCAGAAGGTCTCAGACCCGGAGGTCAGGGACAAGTTCGAGAGGGCCTGGGGGGTGAAGCTTCCACAGGACCCCGGGCTCACGGTCGTGGAGATGATCGAGTCCGCCCTCAGGGGTGAGGTCAGGGCGATGTACATAATGGGCGAGAACCCGATGCTGAGCGATCCGGATGTAGGGCAGGTCGAGAGGGGCCTCGGGAACCTGGAGTTCCTGGTCGTTCAGGACATATTCCTATCCGAGACCGCAAGGCTCGCCGACGTCGTACTTCCGGCCGCATCCTTCGCCGAGAAGGACGGAACCTTCACCAACACCGAGAGGAGGGTGATGAGGATAAGGAAGGCCCTGGACCCGCCGGGTCGGGCTAAGGCTGACTGGGAGATACTCTGTGATTTAGCGAGGAAGCTCGGAGCGGACTGGGACTACGGTTCCCCATCCGAGATCTTCGATGAGATAGCATCCCTTACCCCGATATATCACGGGATTTCGTACAGGAGGCTCGAGGGCTGGGGAATCCAGTGGCCCTGTCCCTCCGAGGACCATCCGGGCACCCCCTACCTGCACAAGGGGAAGTTCGCAAGGGGAAAGGGAAAGTTCATCCCCGCACGTTACAGGCCGCCGGACGAGCTCCCCTCCGAGGAATATCCCTTCGTGCTCACCACCGGCAGGGTATACTTCCACTGGCACACGGGGACCATGACCAGGAGGATCTCGGTCCTGGATAGGGAGGTCCCCAGGGCCTTCGTAGAAGTGAACCCCGAGGATGCCGGGAGGCTCGGGATAAGGGATGGGGCAAGGGTGAAGGTCTCGAGCAGGAGGGGGGAGGTGGAGGTCGAAGCGAAGGTGACCGACGTCGTCCCGGAGGGGGTCGTCTTCATGCCGTTCCACTTCCTGGAGGCCGCGGCGAACAGGCTGACGAACCCGGCCCTCGACCCGGAGGCCATGATACCCGAATATAAGGTCTGTGCCGTGAGGATAGAGAGATCGGAGGGAGGAAGATGAAGTTTATAGCGTACAGCGAAATATGGCGCTGGCTCGAGGGACTCTCCCGAGACATGGAGGTCTTCGTCCCCACCGTGCGCCAGGGCGGCGACGTGGGGCTTGCACCCATAGGCACGGGCAAGTTCACTCTGGATTACCGCAGGCTGTCCGAATCCCCCAAGAGGCTCCTCTTCCCTCAGGTGGAGGAGATGTTCAGGTTCAGAGGGAACGAGGTCGAAGGATCTTACGATTACGAGGGCGGAGCGAGGATGCTCTTCGGCATAAGGCCGTGCGACGCAGCCGCCGTTGCCACGGCCGATGCCTTCTTCAGGAGGGAACCTCCCGACCCGTACTACGTGGGAAGGAGGCGGGAGACCGTCCTCGTAGTCGTCGCCTGCTCGGAGCCGGACGAAGGATGTTTCTGTCCGGAGGCCGGCACCGGGCCGGTTGCGAGGTTCGGGTTCGACCTCCAGCTCTTCCCGGCCGAGGAGGGCTTTTGGGTACAGGTAGGTTCCGAAAGGGGGGAGGAGGTACTCTCGGAGGTCGAAGACCTGCCGGACGGGGAGGAGTACGTCGCAGGGTTCGAGGAGGACGTCCTCAAGAAGTTCGAAGATATGCCAGACCTGAAAAGGGCTTCCAAGGTACTGAAGGGGGATACCGAGGGGTTCTGGTTCGAGGTCGAGGACAGATGTATCACCTGTGGGGGTTGTACCTACATCTGCCCCACGTGCACATGTTTCGACTTCTACGATTGGACCACGGGGGAACAGGGGGAGAGGATAAGGACTTGGGATTCGTGCGTGTTCGCAGGTTTCACCAGGGAGGCGAGCGGACACAACCCGAGGCCATCCCAGGGGCATAGGCTCAGGAGGTGGTTCGAGCACAAGCTTACGGGGTCCGAGGTACCACACCTTTTGTACAGGTGTGTGGGATGCGGGAGGTGTGAGAGGGCCTGTCCCGGAGGGATAGGTATGAGGCCCGTCGTGGAGGAACTCGTAAAGTGGTCGGCGTAGTGCTTGCGGGAGGAAGGTCCTCCCGCATGGGAATGGACAAGGCCGGAATCGTGCTCGGAGGAAGGACGCTCCTGGAGAGGGCGATCGACGCCCTGAGGCCCCTCTGCCGTGAGGTCTGGGTGGTAGGGAGGGAAGGGAGGGACGATGGTGTGAGGTACCTCGTGGACGAACTTCCCGGCCTCGGGCCCATAGGTGGGCTTTACACCGGGCTCAGGGCCTTAGGGGACGGGAGGGCCATCTTTGTGGCCTGCGATATGCCGTTCCTGGAGCCCGAGCTCTTAGAGCAGCTCTTAGGATACAACGCCGAGGCCGTGGTCTTCAGGCTCGGCTGTAGGGTGCAACCGCTTCCGGGCGTGTACGACGCCCGTCTTGCGGACCGCATCCTCGGCCAGGTGGAGGCAGGGGAGAGATCGCTCATGGCCCTTTTGCGGGCATCCCGGACGGCATACGTGGAGCTTCCCACCTCAAAGGCCCGGGCCCTCTTGGACGTGGACACTCCTGAGGGCCTGATGCGTGCCGAGGCCCTCCTTCGGGAGGAAGCGTGGACTTCGGTAGGCTGAAGGTCAAAAGTAAGGTATGGGTCGAACTCGAGGGCGAGCCAGTGCTCGGGGACGCCAAGGTTAGGCTCTTGGAGGAGATAGATGCCAAGGGGAGCATCAAGGCCGCAGCCTCTGCCTTAGGTATGACCTACAGGGGGGCCTGGGCCAAGCTCAGGGCCATGGAGGAGAGGCTCGGTGAGAGGCTGGTGGAGAGGAAGGCCGGAGGACCTTCCGGAGGAGGCTCGACCCTCACGCCCCTCGCAAGGGAGCTGGTGAGGAGGTATAAGGCCTTCAGGGAGGGGATAAACGAATACGTGGACAGGAGGTTCGAGGAGCTCTTTTACCGCTGAGCCCCAGACGTTTTTACGTGCGTATGGACAAATTTGTCCTGACGGTCGTAACGGGGATCATAGTGGGATGCGGTGGGGGCCGGGAGGTCATCGTGTTCCACGCAGGGAGCCTCTCCGTGCCCTTCAAGAGGCTGGGGGATGAGTTCCGCAGGAGGACGGGGGTGAGGGTCGTGTGCGAGGCATCGGGGAGCAGGCTCGCAGCTC
>QNCW01000103.1 GCA_003645885.1 Candidatus Latescibacterota bacterium
AGTTGCGGGAGAGCAGTACCTCCTGGAACTTCAGGACCCTTTCGTCGGGCGGCCTTTCGAAGGGAGCGTCAGGGATAGGGTTGTACGGGATGAGGTTGACCTTGCAGGGTATGCCTTTGAGGACCTCCGCAAGCCTGCGGGCGTGCTCCGGGGAATCGTTGACCCCGTAGATGAGGACATATTCGAAGGTGATCCTGCGCTTATATCTGCGTGAGAAGTCCTTGGCGGCCTTGAGTAGGACATTCATAGGATATCTGCTGTTTATGGGCATAAGCTCGGTCCTCGTGGCATCGTCGGTGGCGTTGAGGGAGATAGCAAGGCCTATCGGAACTCCCTCCTCCGAGAGCCTTTCCATCCCCGGAACTATCCCTGCAGTTGAAAGGGTTATCCTTCTTGCCCCCAAACCTATCCCCATCTCGTGCCTTATCAGCCTTACGGCCTTCATGACCTCCCCGTAGTTGAGGAGGGGTTCCCCCATCCCCATGAACACCACGTTCGTGACCTCCTCCCCCTCTCCACATAGCACCCTCCGGATGTGAAGCAACTGCTCCAATATCTCACCGGCCGTGAGGTTCCTTTTAAAGCCCATCTTCCCGGTGGCGCAGAACTTGCATCCTAAAGGGCATCCTACCTGGCAGGATAGGCAGACCGTCCTTCGGCCTTCGTCCCTTATTAGCACGCTTTCCACCCTCTCCCCGTCCTCGAGCTCGAGGAGGAACTTCGTGGCCGAGCCGTCCCTTGAGGTGAGCCTCCGGACCTCCCTTATGCTTCCTATCCGGGCGATCCTGGACAGTTCCTCCCTGAAGGGCTTCGAGAGGTCGGTCATAACTTCGAAGTCGGACGCCCCCTTCTTGTACACCCACCTGAAGAGCTGGCGTGCCCTGTACCTCTCCTTCCCGAGGCCCCTTATGAACTCCTCCATCTCCTCCAAGCTCATGCCCACAAGCTTCATCATGTTCCCTAAACGACCCCAGCCTTCGCAAGCTCCACCCACTTCACGACGCCTATGGGCCTTCCCTCATCGTCCACGACTATAAGCTCCGTTATTATGTGCTCCTGCATTATCTTGACAGCCTTGGCGGCGAGCTCCTTCGGGCCTATGGTGAGGGGAGGGGTCCTTTCGGTCCCCCTCGGGCTTTTGAGGTACGCCTCCTTAGCGGTGAGGGAGAGCACCCCGTCCCCCACCCTCTCGAGGAGCCTCCTGAGGTCCCCGTCGGTGAGGATTCCCGTCAGCCTCCCCTCCTCGTCCACTATGCAGGTCATCCCAAGGGCCTTGGAGGTCATCTCCAATATCACATCCCCCATCCCCTCCCACTCCCTTACTATGGGGACCTCCTCGCCCTTGAACATGACGTCCTCCACGAGCCAGAGGAGCTTCCTTCCTATGCTCCCACCGGGATGTAGCAGGGCGAAGTCCTCCTCGGTGAAGCCCCTGGCCTCCAGGAGGGCCACGGCCAGGGCGTCTCCCAGGGCGAGCATGGCGGTGGTACTTGCTGTGGGGACGAGGTCGAAGGGGCAGGCCTCGTGTTCCACGGGGACCTCGAGCACCACATCGCTCTGGCGCGCCAGGATGGATTCGGGGTTGGAGGTCATAGTGATTATCGGGACCCCGAGGCGCTTGAAGAGGGGAAGCAGGGAAGATATCTCGTCGGTGCTCCCGCTCTTGGAGAGGGCCAACACCACGTCCCCCCTACGGACCATCCCGACATCCCCGTGCATGCCCTCGGCGGGATGGAGGTAGAAGGCGGGGGTGCCTGTGCTCGTGAGGGTCGCAGCTATCTTCCTGGCTATGAGCCCTGACTTCCCCATTCCAGTGACGATGACCCTTCCCCTGGAGGAAACGATGATCTCCAGGGCCCTACCGAAAGCTTCGCCTATCCTGTCCTCCAACGAGGCGACTGCCCTTGCCTCGATCCTCAGGACTTCCCTCGCCCTCTCTAAGGGGTCCACGGTCATGCTCCTTTCTCGTTCAACACCATATCCAGCACCTCCCTCACGGCCCCCTCCCCCCCCTTGGCGTGGGTTACGTAGAATGCTATGGCCTTGACCTCGGGCCTGGCGTCGGCCACGGCGACAGGGACCCCCACCCTCCTCATGACCGGAATATCGTTTATGTCGTCCCCTATGTAAGCGACCTCCTCGTCCTTAAGGCCGTGCTTTCTGAGGAGGTCTTCATAGCGTTCGAGCTTGTCATCGCTCCCTCCCAGAAGCTCGACCCCAAGCTCGTCCATCCTCCTCCTGACCGATGGGTCGTCCCTTCCGCTCAAGGCGGCCACGATTATTCCCGAACTTAAGGCCCTCACTATCCCCATACCGTCGTGGACGTTGAAGGCCCTCGTTATGCTCCCGTCGGAAGTGTAATAGAGCTTCCCGTCGGTGAGGACTCCGTCCACGTCCAGGACCACCATCCTGACCCTACCCCAGTGGGCGCTTGATGTGATAGAACTGGACCTTAGACAGAAATAGCCTGGTTTCGGCGCTGGGCCGGGCTTTAGTATGCACCTTGACAATCTCACAATCGTGCCGACGAAGCGAATTAAGGCCGAACGGCCTTTCCTAACCATGGTTGGTTCTATCCTCCTCAACGAAGTTTCTCCCTCAGGCGTAATATCTTCAGGGCCCTGCCCGTACCTTCGTCCAGGTCCACCACGACGCCGCAGAGCCAGAGGTCCTCCTCCGCAGGTTCGTACCTCATTGGGAGCTGGGTCAGGAACCTCCTGAGGGCTACCTCCTTCTTGAAGCCTATCACGGAGTCCATGGCACCCGTCATCCCCACGTCGGTTATGTACGCTGTCCCACCCGGAAGTATCCTCTCGTCCGCCGTCTGGACGTGGGTATGGGTGCCAACCACCGCCCCCACCTTCCCGTCCAAGAACCACCCCATGGCGACCTTCTCTGATGTGGCCTCTGCGTGGAAGTCCACGACCTTGACGGGGACGTCCACCTCCTCTAATATCCTCAGGGCCGTGCGGAAGGGGCAGTCGGTCGCAGGCATGAAGGTTCTCCCCTGGAGGTTTATCACCCCCACGGGGACCCCCGAGCGGCTCCTGAAGACCCCGTATCCTATCCCACCTACATCGGGCGGATAGTTCGCCGGCCTGAGGAGGTTGGAGGCTGACTGCACGTAGGATATCCCCTCCTTCCTGTCCCAGATGTGGTTCCCGGATGTGAGCACATCCACACCGCACGAGAACATCTCCTCGGCCACCTTCTGGGTTATCCCCTTGCCCCCTGCAGCGTTCTCGCCGTTAGCTATGCAGAAATCTGCGCCGTAGAACTTGATGAGGCCGGGGAGCAGCCCCTTAAGGGCCTTCCTCCCTGGCCTTCCCACGACGTCCCCCACGAAGATTATCCTCAAATCGCCCCCTATTTCGCATAAGCCACTGCCCTCTTCTCCCTTATCACCGTCACCTTTATCTGTCCGGGGTACTCGACCTCCTTCTCCACCCTCTCGGCTATGTCGGATGCGAGCTGCTCCGCCTGGGCATCGTCCACCTGCTCGCATCTGACCATGACCCTTATCTCCCTACCGGCCTGTATGGCGTAGGCCTTCTCCACTCCGGGGAAGGAGTCCGCAAGTTCCTCGAGCCTTTCAAGCCTGCGGATGTAGCTTTCCAAGGTCTCCCTCCTGGCCCCAGGTCTTGCGCTGGATATGGCGTCGGCTGCGGCCACCAGGCTCGTTATCACCGATATGGGTGGTACCCCCTCGTGATGCCCGGCTATGGCGTTCTGGACCACCGGCCCCTCGCCGTATCTCCTGGCCAGCTCCATCCCTATCTCGGTGTGGGAGCCCATCATTTCGTGGTCTGCGGCCTTCCCTATATCGTGCAGGAGGCCGGCCCTCCTGGCCAGGACCTCGTCCAGCCCGAGCTCCCCGGCCATCATGCCGGCGAGCCAAGCCACCTCCTTGCTGTGCTGGAGGACGTTCTGGCCGAAGCTCGTGCGGAACTTGAGCCTTCCTAAGTAGTAAAGTAACCTCGGATGTAGCCCGTGCACCCCGACCTCGTACGCCGCCTGTTCGCCCGCCTCCTGAATTATCTTGTCTATGTCCTGTTTGGTCTTCTCTACGACCTCCTCTATCCTCGCAGGGTGGATCCTTCCGTCGGCTATCAGCCTCTCCAAGGCTATGCGAGCTATCTCCCTCCTGAGGCTGTCGAAGCCGGAAAGTATGACGGCCTCGGGGGTATCGTCCACTATGACGTCCACCCCGGTGAGGGTCTCGAAGGTCCTTATGTTCCTACCCTCCCTCCCTATTATCCTCCCCTTCATCTCGTCCGAGGGAAGCGAGACCACCGAGACCGTGGACTCCACGGCCTGCTCGGCAGCGTAGCGCTGTATGGCCATGCCCACGATCTCCCTGGCTTCCTTCTCCGCCTCAGCTATTGCCCTGTCCTTGATCTCCTTGGCACGGTATGCGGCCTCCTGCTTCGCCTTCTGCTCGAGCTTGGCTATAAGCAGGGTCTTGGCCTCCTCGGCCGTCATGCCGGATATCCTTTCGAGCTGGGAGATCTGCTCCTTTATGAGTTCGGAGAGCTGGGCGTCCTTGGCCTGGACCGCCCTCTCCTTCTCTTTCAACTCCCTCTCCAACTGCCTGAGCTCCCCCTCCTTGCGGGAGAGGAGGTCCACCTTCCTGTCCAACTTCCTCTCCTGGTCCAAGAGCTTGGCTTCGAGCTGCTGTAGCTCGGCCCTCCTTTGGGCGCTCTCCCTTTCGAACCTCTCCCTGGCTTTATGTAGTTCGTTCTCCGCCTCCAGCTTGGCCTTTTCCCTTACGGTTTCGGCCTCCTTGCGGGCGTCCTCAACTATCTGCTCAGCCAGGGCCCTGGCGCCTGCGACCCTGCTCCTCTGTACCCTTTCGTTCAGTATCCATCCTGCGATGAAGCCGACGACCGCACCTATCAAGGCATAGACGATCAACATCTATCATCGCCTCCCCTCTGATGGATATAACATAAAACCCCCGTCATCTCGTGCGGCCCTTTGCACGGACGCATCGGGGGTCTCGGACCTAAGTTTCCTTTTAAGCTACGATGCTCCTAAGGCGCTCTATCAGCCTGTTCGTCCTCTCCTCTACCTCGGAGAGGAGGTTGCGGCGCACCTCCCTCTCCTTGAGAAGCTCGTCAACTATGTGCATGGCCGCTAAGACCGCCACCTTGGCGGCGGACCTGAGGGGTATCTCGGCCGCCACCTCCCGCATCTTATCGTCCACGTACTTCGCTACCCAACGGACGTATTCCTCGTTAGCTTCCGCCTTTATAGGATATTCCGTGCCGAATATTCTGACCAGGACGGTCCGTGACATGTCAAGGTCCGGGCAAAGGGCTCTCAAGCTTGGACAGCATCTGCTCAAGCCGGGCTTTCAGGCGTTCCCTCCGTTCCTCCATAAGCTTCCTGAGCCTCTCGTTCTCCTCCCTGAGGGCGCTTACCGTCCCCTCCATCTCGGAGAGCTTGGCCCGAAGCTCGGCGTTCTCCCTCTCCCTCTGCGACTTCTCCTCCTTCAGTTCCTCTATGAGCGTTATGGCTCGTTCTATCTCCTGCTCCAGAACTTCGAAGGATTCTATGTCCACCTCTGCCTCCTCTCTAAGCCCTCCCATCCCTCAGCTTGGCCCCGACCCGCTCGCTCAGGGCACGGACTATCTTGGAAAAGATCTCGTTCGCCTCCTCTTCCGAGAGCGTGCGGTCCGGCGCCCTGAGGGACACCGAGAAAGCTAAGCTTTTGTATCCCTCGGGAACGGGGGTCCCACGGTACAGGTCGAACAAATTTACCGACTCCACGAGCGGATCAGCTTCCGAGACGACCCTCAGCACATCCTCCCAGGGAACCTCCTCCCTCACTATGAAGGAGAGGTCCCTTACCACCTCGGGATACCTTGGCAACTGCCGGAACTGGGGCCTACGCTCCCAGAGGGGGAGGAGCGAGGCCAAGCCCACTTCAAAGCCGTAGACCTCGAGCTTCAGGTCCCACCTCCGAAGGAGGGCCTCGGATACCTTCCCGCAGGCACCTACCGGCCTTCCGTCCAACAGTACCTCGGAGGCCTCCCCTTCCTCGAAGGAAGGGTGAAACGTCGGTCGGAACCTGGGTTCAGCTCCGTGCGACACCTCCCAGAGGTAGGCCTCCAGTATCCCCTTTAGGTCGTAGAAATCGAATTCCCGAGCTTCGTCCCATCTCCTCCTCCGTCCTGCGAGCATCCCCCCTACATGCACCTCTTCCACGTCCCCTCCCGGGAAGACCCTGCCTATCTCGAATATCCTTACCTCCTCCACCCTCCTGCGAAGGTTCTCGGACACGACCTCGAGGAGGCAGGGAACGAGGTGGGTGCGCATGGCGGATGCCCCCTCGTAAGGGGCGTTGATGACCCTTACGCTCCCGAACTCCGGATGTACCATGCTCGGGGTGACGACCTCCTGCATCCCCAGACCTGTCAGTATCTCACGGGTGCGGGAGGCTAAGAGGCGTTCCGGTCTCCGGGGGACCTCGAAGGGAACGATACCCTGCCCGTTTTCGGGTATGTTATCGTAACCATATATCCGGGCGACCTCCTCCACGAGGTCCACCTCCCTGTAGACGTCCACCCTGAAGCTCGGCACCTCCACCTCCATGCTCCCCTCCCCCTCCCTGACCACGAACCGGAGGGAGCGCAGTATCCTGGCCATCTCCTCGTCCGATACCTCCACGCCCAGGAGCCTTCTGGCCCTATCCGGCCTGAAGCTTATCTTCACCCTGCGGGGAGGCGCACAGCGTACGTCCAAAATCCCGGGGGCGACCTTCCCCCCGGTAAGCTCGGATACGAGCTTAGCTGTCCTGTCCAAGGCCACGACCGTGGCCTCTACGTCCATTCCCCTCTCGAACCTTCGAGAAGCCTCGGTGGAGATTCCGAGCTTCTTCGCTCCCCTCCTGACCACGACCGGGTCGAAATATGCGCTCTCTAAGAGCAGGCTTTCGGTCTCTGAGGATACCTCGGAGTTCGCCCCTCCCATGACCCCGGCTATAGCCACAGGCTTCTCGGCGTCGGCTATGACCAACACCTCCCCGTCCAGTTCCCTCTCCACCCCGTCCAGGGTTTCCAGGATCTCTTCCTTCCTCGCCCTCCTCACGACTATCCTGCTTCCGGAGAGCTTCCCGAGGTCGAAGGCGTGGAGCGGATGCCCCAACTCCAAAAGCACGTAGTTGGTAACATCCACGACGTCCGAGATGGGCCTCAGGCCCGCCATTATGAGCCTGGCCCTCATCCAAAGGGGCGACCTCCCTACCCTTACGCCCCTTACGACCCTGGCGCTGTACCTGGGGCAACCTTCGGGGTCCTCCACGACCACTTCGGCCGATCCGGATGCCGGCTCCCCCTCCTCCACGATGGAGGTGTCCGGGAGGCGAACCTCACCTCCGGTGAGGGCCGCCACCTCCCTCGCCACGCCCAGTACCCCCATACAGTCCGGCCTGTTGGGGGTGAGCTCAAGTTCGAATACCACATCTTCCAGCCCGGCGACCCCTGCGAAGGGAGCCCCGGGTTCGGAATCCTCCGGAAGCTCCATGATCCCCTCCGCCTCGGAGGCGAGCCCGAGTTCGACCTCGGAGCAGAGCATCCCCTCCGACCACACCCCCCTTATCCTCGCCCTTCGAACCTCGGTCCCGTCCGGGAGCCTCGTCCCCGGCCCGGCATATGGGACCTTGAGCCCGGGACGGAGGTTGGGAGCGCTCGAGACCACTTCCACGGTCCCGTCCCCGAGGTCCACTCCATATATCCTGAGCCTTTCCGCCTTCGGATGGGGAAGCTCCTCAACGATCTCGCCGACGATTATCCCGGCGAACCTCCCCCCCCAATCCTCGAGGGAGGCAACCTCGAGCCCCGCCATCGTAAGCTTCTCGGCAAGTTCGGCGGGTGACATCTCGAAATCTACGAATTCCTTGAGCCAATTGTAGGTGACCCTCATAGCTTCCTGAGCCAAGGTATGTCGAGGGGCGCTGCGGGTTCAGTCCCTGGGGAACCTCAGGGCCGCCTGGGCGGCCGCAAGCCTGGCTATGGGGACCCTGTAAGGGGAGCAGGAGACGTAGTCCATGCCCACCCTGTGGCAGAACTCTATGGACTTGGGGTCTCCCCCGTGCTCGCCGCATATGCCCACCTCGAGGTCGGGCCTCGTCCTCCTCCCCCTCTCTATCCCGATCTCTATCACCTTGCCCACCCCATCCTGGTCCAGGGTGGAGAATGGGTCGTCCGAGAGGATGTCCTTCTGAATATAGAGGGGCAGGAACTTCCCGGCGTCGTCCCTGCTCAT
>QNCW01000104.1 GCA_003645885.1 Candidatus Latescibacterota bacterium
AGGATAGAGGATCTGAGGGTGGACCTCGCCTTGGAGGAGGCCATAGAAATGGCCAGGAGGGTGAACAGGTACCTGGAGCGCACCGCCCCCTGGAAGCTCCATAAGGAGGGGAAGGAGGATAGGGTGGCCACCGTGCTCTACTTCTCGGCCGAGGTGCTCAGGATCTTAGGGGACATATTGGAGCCGGTGATGCCGGGTAAGGCCGGGGAACTCAAGTCCCAGCTCGGCGTAAGTTCGAGCGGGACATGGGACGAGAGGGTCCGCTGGGGTGTCCTGGAGCCCGGGACGACCGTCCCCGGGGGGCCTCCCCTCTTCCCGAGGGTGAGGCCTGAGGAGAGGAGGGAGCCGGAGGGGGCCTACATAACCTTGGAGGAGTTTCAAAAGCTCGACATAAGGGTCGGTGAGGTCACGTCCGCAGAGTCGGTTCAGGGGACCCGGAAGCTGCTCCGAGTTGAGGTGGACCTGGGCGGAGAGAAGAGACAACTTGTAGCGGGACTTGCTGAACACTATGCTCCCGAGGAGCTTGTGGGGAGGAAGGTGATAGTTTTAGCCAACCTGAAGCCAGCTCGCATAAGGGGCGTAGAATCCCAGGGGATGCTCCTCGCGGCGGACGACGGGAAGAACCTGGCCCTGATCGTTCCTGACCGGGAGGTCGGCTCTGGGGCAAGGGTCAGGTAGAGCGTTCCGGATTATGGAGTGGACCGATACTCACGCACATCTGGAGGACGGTAGATTCTCTTCGGACCTGGACGAAGTCGTAAGGAGGGCCGAAGAGGCAGGAGTAAAGGCCATCCTGACGGCAGGGACCGACCTTAAGACCAGTCGGGCTGCTGTGGAGCTCGCCGAACGGTACGGGGGGGTCTGGGCTGCCGTGGGCGTCCATCCCCACGAAGCCGAAAAGGCTACGCCCGAGGTATTGGCAGAGGTGGAGGAGCTCGCCTCGCACGAAAAGGTCGTGGCCGTAGGGGAGGTCGGCCTGGACTTCTACAGGGACCGTTCCCCGAGGGAATCCCAGCTTACGGCCTTCAGGAGGCAGGTGGAGCTCGCCGGGAAGCTTGGCCTTCCCCTCGTGGTGCACAGCAGGGGCGCCGTCCGTGAGGTCCTGGACCTCCTCAAGGAGTTTCGAGGGATCAGGGGGGTGCTTCACTGCTTCCCCGGAGGGCTCGAGGAAGCCGAGGAGGCCCTCGAGCTCGGGTGGTACGTAGGGATAGGAGGAACTTTGACCTTTCCGAAGTCCGCTCTTCCGGAGGTCGTTTCCGCTTTGCCCTTGGAGGGCATCCTTCTGGAGACCGACAGTCCATACCTCGCCCCCGTACCCCACAGGGGCAGGAGGAACGAACCCGCCTACCTCGTGCTCGTCGGGGAGAAGTTGGCCCGGATAAAGGACACCTCACCCCAGGAAGTCGCCCTGTGCACGACAGAGAACGCAAGGAAGCTCTTCGGGTTTCCCCCCGCAAGTCCCTGAGCCAACACTTTCTGGTGAACCCCCAGGTAGCCCTCAGGATAGTGGAAGCCGCCGAGATCTCCTCCTCGGACCCCGTCTTAGAGATAGGTCCCGGAAGGGGGGCCCTTACAGGATTCCTCTTGGAGCGCTCCCGGAAGGTGGTGGCGGTCGAGGTGGATCCGAGGCTCTGCTCCCTCCTCAGGGAGAGGTTCGGGGGGGACCCGAAGTTCACCCTTGTGGAGGGGGACGTACTGAAGGTGAACCTCGGAGAACTGATGTCGGAGGGCCGCTGGACGGTCGTGGCCAACCTCCCCTACCACATCACGAGTCCCGTGCTCTTCCTGCTTTCGGAGCACAGGGAGAAGGTCCGTAGGGCGGTGGTCATGGTTCAGAGGGAGGTCGGCAGGAGGATGACGGCTTCTCCAGGAAGCAGGGACTACGGTCTGCTCTCGGTTATGCTCAGGTTGGACGCCCGTCCGGAATACCTTTTTGAGGTCCGTCCGGGGAACTTCTTCCCGAGGCCCAAAGTGAAGTCCGCCGTCGTGCGACTCGACTTCACCGAGCCCTATCCACTCCAACCCAAGGACAGAGAAATTTTTAAGAGGCTCGTAAGGGCAGCGTTCGGAGGTAGGAGGAAGATGCTCCGTAATTCCCTCAGCTCTCTGGCCCCCCCCGAGGTCCTCTCGGAGGCATCCCAGAGGGCGGGGGTGGACCTCTCGCTCAGGGCCGAGCAGGTGCCCCTGGAAGGCTTCGTTATGCTCGCAGACTCGCTTCGGAGCTGAACCTGCCCGGCGACGATGAAAGTACTTGCATAGAGGGATACTTTTTCTTATCTTTGGGTAGGCGGAAGGGAGCAAATTGAGGGGCCTTCAACACCCCAAGGAAGAAGGTCGTCCCCGGAAGCTGAGGCCCTCGCCATGACCCTTCCGAGGCGAGCGAGGTGCCGAGACGCGGAAGGTGACTGTAAAAATCCTTCACCGTGACGTAGGGAAGAGCACTCCTCAAAAAGCCCCTTCCGCCTCATGTTTTACCACCAGGGCCTCCTCCTATCGTACCAGACCACATACCTCCTCTGCCTCGACCACCTGCTTCTGGGAAACATCATTACGAGCACGATCCCCGTGATGAATCCTCCTATGTGAGCCCACCATGCGACCCCTCCCCCGGTCTGTGCCGAAATGGCTATGGCCAAAGTACCGTTGAAGAGCTGTACGAAGAACCAGTAGAAGAGGAAAAGGAAGGCGGGAAGGTAGATTATCTCTATGAAGAAGAAGAGGGGTACGAGGGTGACCACCCTGGCCATGGGGAACGATATCATGTACGCCCCTAAAACTCCGGCTATGGCCCCGCTCGCACCTATGGACGGCACCCCGGACTCGGGATTGAAGGCCACATGGGCCAACGACGCCCCCAGTCCGCAGAGGATATAGAAGAGCAAGTACTTACCGTGCCCCAAGCGATCCTCAACGTTGTCCCCGAATATCCAGAGGAACCACATATTGCCTATGAGGTGTATCCATCCTCCGTGGAGGAACATGGAGGTGAAGAACGGAAGGACCAGGTCCCCGAGCCCGAGGCCTACCTTGGCGAAGTACGTGACCTTCACGGGCACGAGGCCGTATCGCATTATGAAGGGCTGGAGGTCCGGCCCGAGCCCGAGCTCGTAGAAGAAGGCGAGGACGTTGGTCACTATTATACCTATGGTCACCGAAGGGAAGGTCCCGGAGGGGTTCTCGTCCCTCAGCGGTATCACCGTTGCCTCCCGAGTTTATCCGGATCTATAGGGGAACCCGAGGCCCTCCTCCTGGGAGGTATGGGAAGGTCCACAGGGTAGACGGTCGCATCCGGCCTGGGAAGTCGCTCTTCGACCTTCGGGAAGGGAGGGAACTCCTTGTGGGGGAGGTCCTGGTACCAGTAGGCCACGGAAGAATAATCGTCGCACCTATCGTTGGCGTGTCCGTGCTCTATGCTCACCCTTATGGACTTGTGAAATATTATGGGGTCGGGTATGTGAAACCTGTAGACGGTTATCCTTTCGTTGAACCCTCCTTCCTTCCCCTCGTGGAAGGAGACACCGTTGTAGAGGAAGGAGTTTTCTATCTGCATGCCCCAGGCGTGCCCGAAGTAGTCCTCCGAGCCGGTGCCGTGCATGTCCGGAGGCCACTTCTCCCCGTCTATCATGAACATGTCGTCCCCCTCGCCCCACCATCCTCCGTACAGGTTGTGCACGCTGAGAACCGTCCCCACATAATGCCCCCTCCCCTCGGCCTCCAGTATCAAGTAGTTGTCCCTGTCCGAGAGGTTCACCGTAGGATCGGACGGGTCGGTGAGGTGTTCGGGTGGCCTGCAGGGGTTCTCCCTCCTCCATAGGGCGTGGAACCTGGCCATGTCCTTGGGCTTCTTATTAAGTTCGTCGTAGTCTATGTAGAAGTAGAAGGAGCGTATGGGCACGTCGCTTTCGTTCTCTATCTCTATCCTCGCCCCGTCCGAGAAGGGCATGGGGAAGTAGCAGTTCATGGCCACATGTGGGCTCCTTCCCTCCCCTCCCGGGTCCCTCGCCGACATGCTGAGCACGATGCAGCAGTAGGAGCTTGCCCTCGCATGCCCCACGCCGAAGAAATCCCCCAAGGGTGCCTCTACGCTCGGACGGTCCATCCCGTCCCAGTACATCCTCAGCACAGTCTTCCTTAGGTAGAGGGGATCCTCGCTTGAGACCGTGAACCATATGTGGCGGATGATCCCCGGTCCCTCTATCTTGGCCACCTCGACCTTAGCCCACGGCTCTATCGTCCAACAGTCCCTGTTCCTCCCGGTCCTGTCCCAGCTCGATATCCTCTTGGTGTGCCCTTCCCTGAACTTCGGAAGCTCGTCCAAGAACATAGTACCTCCTTGGGTGGGAGTTCGATGAACAAAAATATACCACAAGCTCACCTCAGGGTCAAGGGAAAACGAGGTTCTTGACATCGAGGCCTCCCCAATTTATATTTGTTCCAAAATCTTCCGTTCAAGAGGAGGTGGTGTGTCCGTCCAAGATAGGTTCGGCCTCAAACGCAAAGGGAGAAGGATGCTCAAAAAGTCCGTCGTCTTAGGGATGGCCGTCCTGACCTTGGTCGTGCCGATCATGGCTCAGGAGGCCGCCACGAACGCCGTGATACAGGCCCAACAGCAGGCCGAGGCCGACTTCAACAAGGCGATGTGGCTGGGCGTGGGATGTCTTTTGGGTTGGGTCGGCCTATTGATAGGTTACATCGTGCAGCCGAGCCCGCCGGCCACGGCCCTCATGGGAAAATCCCCTGAGTACGTGGCAGCGTACACCGAGGCGTACAAGGAGAAGATGAAGAGCCTGCAGACGAAGTACGCCTTGGTCGGATGCCTGGGAAATATGGCCCTTTCGATGGTATATGTAGCCCTTGTAGCATCGGCTTCCGAGTGAACTGAAAGGGGCGGACCCTGCCCCCGTGCCCTCTTCCTGGAGGTGTTATGAGGTTCTTGGCGTTCGCAACCGTAGTTCTGTTCTGGGGCCCACTCGCAGGGGCCCAGGAGCTCCCCGGGATAGCGGTTATGGATTTCGAGAGCATAGGAGGGGACCCTCACTTAGGCCCGGGTGTGGCCGAAAACCTCCGCACGGCCCTCATCCAGACCGGACAGTTCAAGGTTATAGAGCGGGCTGCCCTTCAGAAGGTCTTGGAGGAACAGAAGCTGCAGATCACCGGCCTTGTGGACCCCCAATCCGCTATAAAGCTCGGAAAGCTCGTGGGGGCTAAGCTCATAGTTGTTGGAAGTGTGGTCAAGTTCGCCGAGGCTTATACCCTCAACGTCCGCTTCATAGACGCCGAGACGGGCGTGGCGATAAAGGCCGAGAAGGTCCAGGCCTCCTCCGAGGCCGAGATCCCCCGTATGATAGACAGGGTCGTAGAGATGATAGTGGGGATATATCCCAAGGGGAAGCCGACGGTCGTCCCGACCCCTCAGAAGCCCTCCCTGCCCGACGCCGTAGTCCTGGCCCGACAACAGGCCGAAGGCGATGTCAACAAAACCATGTGGATGGGGGCAGGGTTTCTTCTCGGGCTTCCCGGCGTCATCCTCGCATATATCGTAGAACCCAGCCCCCCGACCGCAGCTCTGGTGGGCAAGCCGCCCGAGTACACGGCGACGTACATAAGGGCTTATAAGGAGAAGGCGAGGGAGATACAGGCCAAATACGCATTCTACGGATGCCTCATAGGTTCAGCCGTGACGGGGTGTCTTTACGCCTCCGCCCTTTCCTCGGCAGAAACCCAGACTTACCTTCATCCCGTCCTCCGAACGCGATGAACGGGTTATTCCTGTGCTTAGTCCTGTATCCGGCACTGACCTTCTCCCTGACCACCCTCCAGGTCTCGTTCCGGAGGACCTACGTTCGGGAGGGCAGGGTGGAGAGGGTATGCGGGGTCATATATCACTGTGCCGAGCCCGAACGGACGGTCGTTAAGGTGGAGGAGCCCCTCGAACAGTGGATGGTCCTGGAGGAGGGAAAGCTCGAGATATTTTATCCGGAGGACCGAAGGGCGTTCAGGATAACCGGAAGGACCTCGGGCTCCCTTCCCTTCCTCGAAGCTTTCCTCATGCCCCTTAAGGACGATTACGGCCTCGAGGGTTCGGGATATTCCCTCTCCGGCCACGATGTCGAGGGCGATACCCTCATCACGTACTGGGACCCACCGGAGAAGCTCAGGAAGACCTTGGGGAAGTTCATATTGGCCTATAAAGGCGACAAACTCATAAAAACTGAGCTCAGGGACCCCGGGGGAAGGACCTTGGCCCGCTCCATTTACTGCGACCACGTTCCTTACTCGGGAGCTTTCCTCCCCACTCGCATCTCCACCGTACGCTTCTCCCCCTCCGACACGACTTACGAGGACCTGATATATACCGAGCCCAAGTTCGACCTTCCGCTTCCTGAGGAGGTCCTCGACTTCCGCATCCCCGAGGATGTCGATGTGGAGGAGGTCCGCTGGTGAAGTTGCTTTCGGTGCTCCTTCTGAGCCTTCCCACCCTCGGTCGGGCGTACGATCGTAGCCCGGATACCCTTCAGGGGGACATAAAGTTCTTGCTTTCCCTCCGCCCTGCCGGGACCTGTCGTCCTTCCTCCCCCCGGACGTCCGAAGCCAAGCTCGTCCTTACCGGCCTCATACGCCTGTACCAGCGTTTCGTATCCTCCCAGGACGTTCCGTCCTGCAACTTCACCTTCAGTTGTTCCCACTTCGCCGAAGAGGCGATACGTAGGTACGGGCCGATCCACGGGGTCCTTATGGCTGCCGACAGGCTTATGAGATGCTACGGGTTGGGGAGGAGGTACTATCCGACCGACCCCGAGACTGGCTTGGCGGTGGACAGAGCTTTAAAGGACTATCATCTTGGGAGGAGAAGATGATGGTCCTGCTCTTGACGGGCCTTGCCCTCGCAGATGGGCCGTTCTCCCCCGAGGGGATCTACGAGTTCGCCCGTTACCTCTACGGCCAGGGGGAATATCTGAGGGCTGCTGGGGAGTTCCAGCGTTACCTGTTCTTGGGCCGTCCTCCTGCCGGAAGGAGGGATTCCGTGCTCCTGAGGATAGGGATATGTTATCGGAAGGTGGGGAAGTTCGGGAAGGCGTTGAGATACTTCGGAAAGGTCGGGGGGAGCCTCAGGGAGGAGGCCCGGTACCAGGCCGGGCTTTGTTATATATATTCAGGGAATTACGACACCGTCGCCCTATGGAACTGTACAGGTCCCAAGCTCAGGACCCTCATATTCGCAGCGAGGCTCCTGGACGGCAGGTGGAAGGAGGCCCGGAAGATCGTCCCACGGGAAGGGAGATGGGGGGATATTTTGAGGATGGGCATGAACTTACCCCACAGGAGCCCCGTCCTCGCAGGTCTCCTTTCTGGGTTGGTGCCGGGGGCGGGGAAGATCTACTGTGGGAGGACGTGGGACGGGATATATAGCCTCGTCACGATAGGAACCTTCGCATGGCAGTCCTATTCAGGGTTCGAAAGGGATGGGAGGAATTCGCTCAAGGGATGGGCCTTCGGTGCAGCAGCCGTGATATTCTACCTCGGGAACATCTACGGTTCTGCGGCGGCGGCCAAGATCTACAACTTAGAGAGGTGGGAGAGCTTCAAGAATGCCGTCCTCGATATGCTCGGCGATTAGCCTCTTGGCCCTGGCGGACAGCCTTTACTCCTGTGGCAATTACTACGAGGCCATAACAGAATACCGCCGTTACCTTTTCTTCGACCCCAGTGGCAGCGGAGCGGGATACGCCTGGTACCGCATAGGGCTCTCGTACAGGAAGATGGGCGAATTCGGGAGGGCCTTGGAGGCCTTCAAGGAAGCTCGGATGTACGCCGACACGGAGGATGAGAGGGAGAGGTACAGGATCGAGGAGGCCTTGGTCCTCATGGCCCAGGGGAGGTGGGAACCTGCACAGGTGTCGCTCTTGCACGTCGCTACCTTCTGCCGGGACCCCGCCCTGAGGAGGAGGGCACGGTGCCTATTGGGGGTCAGCCACCTCTACAGGTTCAATTGGGAGGAAGCCGAAAGGTGCCTTTCGAGCTGTCTTTCCCCCGGGGACCCCAGGTTGGAGAGGATCAGGGTGCTCTTGGGGAAGGGCAGGAGCTTGGAGCTAAAATCTCCTAAGAAGGCCAAGCTCCTTTCCACCTTCCTTCCCGGCCTCGGGCAGATCTACGCCGGGGATTGGGGGGCAGGCCTGAACGCACTTGCTTTGAACTGTCTTACTTCTTATCTTTGGGGGAGGTCCCTCCTCAAGGGCAGGTACTTGGACGC
>QNCW01000105.1 GCA_003645885.1 Candidatus Latescibacterota bacterium
CCGAGGCGAGGGCGAGGGCGTTCGTGGCGAGGAGGGAGAGCGCCGGAAGGGAGCTGGAGGAGCTGACTGGAAAGCTGAGGGAGATGGAGGAGAAATACAAGATTTTAGACCAAAAGAGGATAGCTCTACAAGGGCGTCTGGGAACCTCTGAGGAAGAGGTGCGCAGGACGAGGGCAGAGTACGAGGAGGCCCGCTCCAGGGCACACGAGGTCGAGGGGAGGCTTTCACAGCTTCGCATGGAGGCGCAGGAGATCTGGGCGAGGGTGCAGGAGAAGTACGGGGTAGATGTAAGGGAGCTGGAACCTCCGGATGAGACCTTCGAGCCGGGCCTTGCTGAGAGGGAGGTGGCCCGGCTCCAGGAGAGGATGGAGGCCATGGGCCCTGTGAACCTCGGAGCCCTGGAGGAATACAGGAGGGAGAAGGAACGTTACGAATTTCTGGCCAAGCAGCAGGACGACCTCCTGGAGGCGAGGGACACCTTGAAACAGACGATAGTCGAACTCAACAGGAAGGCGAGGAAGCAATTTATGGACGCCTTCGAGAGGGTGAGGGGCCACTTCAGGGAATCCTTCGTGAGGTTCTTCGGAGGGGGGGAGGCGGACCTCGTGCTCTCGGAAGGGGACGATCCCTTGGAGGCCCACATAAGCATAGTGGCGAGGCCGAAGGGGAAGAAGCTTCAAAACATATCGCTGCTTTCGGGAGGGGAGAAGGCCCTCGCCGCAGTGGCCCTCCTCTTCGCTCTCTACAGGGAGAAGCCCGGGCCCTTCTGCATATTGGACGAAGTGGACGCCATGTTGGACGATGCGAACGTCCAGAGGTTCGTGGAGGTCCTCAAGCAGTTCTCCTCGGAGACGCAATTTTTGGTGATAACCCACAACAAGCGCACCATGGAGGCCGCCGACGCCCTCTACGGGGTTACGATGGAGGAACCGGGAGTGTCGCAGCTTGTTGCGGTGAGGTTCGAGGGGGGGGAGGTCAGGGCGGAACTTAACACTCCGGTGGACTGATTTCGGAGGTACGATGGCCGAACACATACGCATAGAGAAGGTCTTCTGTACGGACATGTGCATGCTGAGCCCCCAGGACGAGGTGATAAGCCGGACCCGAAAGGTTATAAAGATCGGGGATAAGGAAGTGGAAGGGTGGATAGTCGAGCTTAAGATCTCCTCCGAGGAGGAGTTCATGCCGGTGGCCTACTCCCCGGACACGGACGAGTGAGGCTGATCGTCTATGTCCTCGTACTCGGCGTCCTCTATCTTCCCGAGGTCCTCGTAAGGCCTCACCTCCGGCTTCCGGGGAGGTCTGAGGGCTTTGACGGCCTTAAAGATGAGCCATACGGCCAAGGCCAAAAGGAGCAGTCGGAACATCGCCATATTTCCTCCTATTTAGGTTTAAGCCACTTCGTAGGGTCCAGCACCTCGGTGCCCTCCAATATCTCGAAGTGGAGCATAGGGGGGGATAGGGCGTCGGCCCTTCCCGACGTACCTATGGGTTCTCCCGCCTTCACGTCCTGACCTCGCCCAACGTAGACATCCTTCAGACCTCCGTAGAGGGTGAAGAAGTTTCCACCGTGGTCCAGGAGGACGACCTGACCGTATCCTCTGAGCCACTCCTCCAGGATCACCTTACCGTCGGCCACGGCCCTGACCACAGTTCCCTCGGGGACCTTTATACCTATCCCCCTGTTGAAGGTCCACGTGCCGAGCTGAGGGTCCCGGTGCCTGCCGAACCTCTCCGCCACGGGACCTTCCACGGGCCAGGGAAGCTTGCCCTTCATCCTCACGAACTTCCTCCCCGGCCCTGGGACCTTCTTGGCCAGGATAAGGGACTCTATCTTCCTCCGCGACTCCTCTATGGCCCTCCGACGTTCCCTGAGGACCTCCTCCTTAGCTTTCCTGTCCCGGCGAAGTCTCGTCAATATCCTACGGATCTTGGCCATGTTCGCCTTCAAGGCCCTCTCCTTCTTCCTCTTCCCGACGATAAGTTTCCGTCTGGCTTCGAGCCTCGCCTTCAGGAGGGCGCTATGTTTCTGTGCTGACCTCATCTCCCTCGTAAGCGCTTCCGAATATATCCTCTCCCATTCCTCCACCGCTTTTACGTACTGCACCCTCCTCCAGAACTCGGTTATGTCCTCGGAGGTGAGCAGGACCTTCAGAAGGCTGGGCCTTCCGTAGATGTAGAGCGCCCTCAGGTGACGGCCGAGGGCACGGCGATGTCCGAGCAGGGAGGTGCGAAGCGATCTCAGGATGCTCTTTGTAGAATCTATCTGGCGGGTCAGACGCCTCTCCTCCTCCCTGAGCGTCCTGATATGTTGTTTCAGGAGGGCGACCTCCCTCTCCAGTCCTAAGAGCTTATCGCCGAGGGTGCGCTCCCTCCTCCTCAGGGTTTTGAGCTTCGCCATATCCCTCCTTTGGGCCTCCTGGAGGGCCTCCAGCTTCCTCCTCTCCCGGGCTATCAGGGAGTCCACATCTTCGGGCTGAGCTTCGAGGGCCACTGCCAGGAGGATGGGCATCATCCCAGGACCTCCTCCAAGGCCATCCTACTACCCAGCAGGCCGAGGTAGGCACCGGCCAGGATGCATCCTCCTAGGATGAAGTAGAGGTCCCTGGTGCTCAGAGGGACGAGGTGTCCGAAGGTCTTATACCCGGCGGTCAGGACCAAAGCTGCCGACGCCCCTCCCGACAGGCCCTTGATGATCCCCTCCAGTACGAAAGGTCTCCTTATGAAACCGTCCGTGGCCCCGACCAAGCGCATCACCTCTATGACGTCCCTCCTCGCCCAGACGGTGAGCCTTACGGTCCCAGCCACAGCTGACACCACCCCGAGGCCGACGGCGAGGCTTACGAGCAGGTCCAGACCTAAGGCCATCCAGAGCCACCTCTCCATCGTCTCGGTCCATCCACCTCCGTAGTTTACGGCCTCCACCCCCCTCATCTTGGAGATCCTTTCGGCGAGTTCCTTGGCCCTCGCACCCACATAGGGCCCGGGCTTCAGTCGTATCCTTAAGGAGGCGGGGAGGGGGTTCTCGGGGAGGAGGGAGAGGAGTTCGGCTCCGAAGGTCCTGCGGAACTCCGCTGCCGCTGAATCTTTGTCTATGTAGGAGACCCTTGCGACCCCCGGCATACGAGCTATGGTCCTCTTCAGCCTGGCCGCATGCCTTCGACCTACCCCGTCCTTGAGGTAAACTTCTACATGCACTTTGGACATCAACCTCCGGGAGGTCCTGTAGAGGGCGAGCGTCCCGGCGAGGAAGAGGCCCAGGACGATCAGAGCAGTGCACGTCGTAGAGACCGCTATCAGGGTGGCCCTTCCACCCCACCTGAGGCTCCTCAGAACTTCCCTGACGAGGTACCCCATAGTTCCCCCTCGGCCTTAAGATAACCTCCTTGGAAGGCTTTGTCAATGAGGCTTGCCTTCGTAAAATTTAGGTGTTATATTTCCGGAAGAGGTGATGCGATATGGCCAAGTTCAAGTTGGTCTCCCCCTACGAGCCCACGGGCGATCAGCCCCAGGCTATAGAGAAGCTCGTCGAGGGCGTGCTCAAGGGGTACAGGTACCAGACCCTCTTGGGGGTCACAGGAAGCGGCAAGACCTTCACCGTAGCCCACGTGATAGAGAAGGTGGGCAAGCCGACACTTGTGATATCCCACAACAAAACCCTGGCGGCACAGCTCTACGGGGAGCTAAAGGCCCTGTTTCCGGAAAACGCCGTGGAATACTTCATAAGCTACTACGACTACTACCAGCCCGAGGCTTACATCCCCCAGACCGACACCTACATAGAAAAGGAAGCTGACATAAACGAGGAGATAGACAGGCTCAGGCTCAAGGCCACAAGCGCCCTTTTAGAGAGGGACGATGTTATAGTAGTGGCCAGCGTCTCCTGCATATACGGGATAGGTTCGCCGCAGGAGGTGAAGAAGAGGTACGTCGTAATAGAGAAGGGGCAGGAGCTCGAAAGGGACGTATTTTTGAGGAGGCTGGTGGACATATACTACTCGAGGAACGACGTATCCCCTGAAAGGGGCACTTTCAGGGCCAGGGGGGACGTGGTCGAGGTCGTGCCCGCCTACGGGGAGAGGATACTTAGGGTGGAGTTCTGGGGGGACAGGGTGGAGGGGATCAGGGAGCTGGACCCCCTGACCCGGAAGGTCGTAGCTGAGAAGGAGAGGGCTGCCATATACCCGGCCAAGCACTTCCTTGTCCCTCCCGAGAGGATAGAGGAGGCCGTCGAGCAGATACTCCAGGAGATGGAGGAGAGGGTCGCCTGGTTCCGTTCTCAAGGCAAGTTTTTGGAAGCACAGAGGTTGGAGACGAGAACGAGGTACGACATGGAGATGCTTTTAGAGACCGGTTACTGCCCCGGGATAGAGAACTATTCGAGGTACCTCTCGGGAAGGAGGCCGGGGGAGAGGCCCGCTACCCTTCTGGACTATTTTCCAGAAGGCTTCCTTACGGTGATAGACGAGTCCCACGTGACCATCCCCCAGCTCAGGGGGATGTACGCAGGGGACAGGTCCAGGAAGGAGGTGCTCATAGAGCACGGCTTCAGGCTCCCGTCCGCCCTGGACAATAGGCCCCTCTTCTTCGAGGAGTTCGAGTCCCTGGTGGACCAGGTGATATTCGTGTCCGCCACCCCCGGTCCGTACGAGCTCGAGAAGAGCAAGGGGAGGGTCGTCGAACAGATAATAAGGCCCACGGGGCTCGTGGACCCTGAGGTGGAGGTGAGGCCGGCGGAGGGACAGGTGGACGACCTCTTGGAGGAGGTGAGGAGGAGGGCCGAAAGGGGGGAGAGGTCACTGGTCACCACGCTCACCAAGAAGATGGCCGAGGACCTGGCCGAATACATGGCGGCCATGGGGCTCAGGGTAAGGTACCTACATTCCGAGATAGAGGCCTTAGAGAGGGTGGAGATACTCAGGGACCTGAGGTTGGGGAAGTTCGACGTGTTGGTGGGGGTCAACCTCCTGAGGGAAGGACTGGACCTTCCCGAGGTGTCCTTGGTGGCGATATTGGACGCGGACAAGGAGGGATTTTTAAGGTCGGAGAGGTCCCTTATACAGACAGCGGGGCGAGCTGCGAGGAACGTGAACGGGAAGGTCATACTCTACGCCGACAGGGTCACGGATTCTATGAGGAGGGCCATAGAGGAGACCAACAGGAGGAGGCGGATACAGGAGGAGTACAACAGGAGGTATGGCATAACTCCGAGGTCCATACATAAATCCGTGGAGGAGATACTGAAGACCACGGCCATAGCGGACGTATGGGAGGAGAGGGAGGCACCGAAGGTGGCCGAGGAGGAGGTCGAATATGTACCTGGGGAGGACGAGGAACTGGACGAACAGATAGCCAGGCTCGAGGCGGAGATGTACGAGGCGGCGGAGAGGTTGGAATTTGAAAGGGCCGCAAGGCTCAGGGACAGGATAAGGAAGTTGGAGGAGATGGCGAGGAGGAGATGATGGGGAGTTTCGGCAAGGCCGTATGGGCCCATCCTTCGGACTTCGGGGACAGGGAGAGGGCTCGGAGGATGGCCGAGAGGCTCTCGGACGCCGGATTCGAGCTCGTCATACCCTGCGTGAAGGATACCAGAGGGTACTTGGCGTATCCCAGCGAGGTGGGGAAGATGGATCCGAAGTTGGAGGGGGACCCGCTGGGGGTTCTGGTCGAGGAGATGGGAAGGGCTGGGCTCAAGGTGCACCCGTGGATGTGCGTCTTCCCGGAGGGGGAGGGCTCGGCCCTCCTGGAGGGTAACCCCGAGCTTTCCGCCTTGGACCCGGACGGGAAACCCTTAGGATGGGCATGTCCTCGCAGGGATGAGGTCAGAAGTTACGAACTGGAGCTTTACAGGGAGGTGTCAGGAAGGTACGACGTGGCGGGGGTGCACCTGGACTACATAAGGTACGCCGGACCTCAGATGTGCTTCTGTCCCACCTGCAGGAGGGAATTCAGGGAAAGGACCGGCAGGGACCTCGCCGAGCTCGACAGGAGGGACCCTGAGTGGGCGGACTTTTTGGTCTGGAGGGCCGAACCTGTGACGAAGTTCGTGGAGGAACTCAGGAGAGCTATGGGTAGATCGGAGATATCGGCGGCGGTTTTCCCGGGTTATCCGGACTGCGTGGTGAGCGTGGGACAGGACTGGGCCGATTGGGCGAGGAGGGGCCTCGTGGACTTCATATTTCCTATGACCTACACGAACAGTCCCCTTCTTGTGGTGGGGTACACGAGGAACCATCTGGCCCAGGTCGGGGGCAAGGTTCCGGTCTGGGAGGGGTTAGGTAAACGAAGCAGCCAGTCGCAGCTTTCAGCGGAGGTCCTGAGGGAGCAGGTGGAGGCGGCCAGATGTGCCGGAGCACAGGGGGTGGTCGTGTTCCACTACGGGGCCTTGGAGGACGTCGACCTGGAGATGCTAAGGGAGGTAGGATAGATGTCCCGAATATTGGTCGTGGACGACGAACCTTGGGTGCGCAGGTTTTTGACCACCGCTCTGTCCGCCAAAGGATACGAGGTGGAGGAGGCCTCGGACGGGAAGGAGGCCTTGGAGGTCTTCAGGGGGTCCTCGTTCGACATGGTCCTTACGGACCTAAGGATGCCCAGGATGGACGGCCTAGAGCTACTTAAGGTCCTGCAGGAGGAGGACCCGACCGTGCTTGTGGTCGTGATAACGGGGTTCGGGACCGTGGAGGACGCTGTGGAGGCCATACAGAACGGTGCCTTCAATTTCTTGAGGAAGCCGGTGAGGTTGGAGCAGCTCTACGAGGTGGTGCGTAAGGGGATGGAACACAGAAGGTACCTCCTCGAGGAGGCGGAGGTCCTGCCGTATATGGTAAAGGAGCTGAGCTTCCGCATCCCGAGCCAGAGGAGGCTCATACCGGGGGTGGCCTCGGCCATATTGCGAAATTTGGAGGACATGGGTTACTCCCTGAGCCCCGCCGAGAGGTTCGCCATACCTTTAGCCATAGATGAGGCGCTCCTGAACGCTATAGAACACGGAAACCGCGACGATCCCGAGAAGAACGTCACCGTAGTATGTCGGATAACGGAAGGATGTCTGGAGGTCACCGTGGAGGACGAAGGGGAGGGGTTCGACCCACGTTCCGTCCCCGACCCGACCGCCCCAGAACAGATGGCGACGGCCAGGGGGAGGGGGCTCTTCCTGATCCGAAATTATATGGATGAGGTACGTTTCAACGAGAGGGGTAACAAGATAACGATGTTGAAGTACAACAGGCGGGGAAGTTAGGGACATCGGTATACGTTCCCTCCCCGGGCGTCCTGGGCGACGAGGACGGGGAACTCCTCGACATAAAGACGATATACGGCCTCGGGGCCGAGGTCCGGGTAAGCTACGAGTTCGGCGCTCTTTATATGCCGGGCCAGGAAGGCCCCAGCACCACCCACAGCGGCGAAGTACACGGCTCCGTAGCGCTTCATGGCTTCGACGACCTCCTCCCCCCTCTCCCCCTTCCCCACCGTCCCCCTGAGCCCGAGGGCCAGGAGCTTCGGGGTGTAAGGGTCCATACGGGAGCTCGTGGTGGGACCTGCGGAGCCTACTGGAAATCCGGGCCTCGGGGGGGTCGGACCGACGTAGTATATTATCTGGCCCTCTAAGTCGAAGGGTGGGGGTTCCCCCCTCGAGATAGCTTCCACTATCCGCCTGTGGGCCATATCCCTGGCCGTGTAGAGGGTCCCGGTTATCAGGACCCTCGTGCCCGCCCTTAAGGACCTGGCCTCGTCCTCGGACAGGGGAGTATGTAGGCCCATAAAGCTCATAAGCGGAATATAAGTATATCCTGAACGATACGCAAGTCTTGACACCTCGCCGGCCTTGAGGTATATTAGCTCCAACGGCCATCGAGGAGGGAAGATGACCTCAAGGGAAAGGATAAAGCTCACCTTGGCGCACGAGGAGCCGGACAGGGTCCCCATACACGACAGCCCTTGGGCGGCCACCGTGGGCCGTTGGAGGAGGGAGGGGCTTCCGGAGGGGATACCTGTGGAGGAGTACTTCGGTTACGAAATGACGTTCATAGGGTTCGACAGCGGGCCTCGTTTCCCCGTGGAGGTCCTGGAGAGGACGGACGAATACATAATCGAGCGCACATCCACGGGAGGAATAAACAAGAACTTCAGGGATTACTCCACCACCCCCGAAGTCGTGGACAGGCCCATAAAGACCAGGAGGGACTGGGAGGAGAAGATCAAGCCGAGGCTCGTCCCCGATTAC
>QNCW01000106.1 GCA_003645885.1 Candidatus Latescibacterota bacterium
TCCCCCGTTCTCCACCGCCCCGGAGGACCTAAATATCAGGGAATCCGCCGATATCGAGAATCCCGACCCCTCGTTCAGGTAGGATGCCGTATTTTCTACGAACACTTCCCTCGCCTCCAGACGGATGCCCTCCCCGTTCCTCCTCACCGAACATCCGGAAAGCTCCACCCTTCCTTCCCAATCCTCGAGCTCTATCGCCTCCTCGTTCCCCGAAAGTGTGGACCAGCTCAGCCTCACCCTTCCCGAACCTCCCCTTCCCCTCACGCCCCACCTCGCCCCCTTTATGGAGACGTTCGAAAGGTCCAAGGTCCCATTCCCCCCTACCACTATCCCCGTCCAGGACGTGTCCTCGCTTCCTATCGTCACGGACGGGGCACCGTGCCACCTCCCCTCCTTCGTCCTCATGACCCCTAAGATCCTTATCTCGCTCCTTCCCGGCTCCTCCCCCCCTCCGAGCTCGTCCCCCGGACGGAAGGAGATATGAGTCCCCGGAAGGAGGGTTATGCTCCCCTTGGGCTCTATCCACACGTCCCCGAAGACCCTGACCTCCCCCGACCAGACCACATCCCCGATTATGGGCCCGGACCAGTGCCGCACGAGGACCTCTGCGGCCATGTTCTCCCCTTCCCTCCTTATGTTCCTTATGGCCATCCCCGTGGATACCCTCTGGAAAGCCTCGGTATCCTCTAAGTAGTATCCGTCCGAGGAGGGGTTGGTGAAGGCGGAGAATTCCCTGAACCTGACGCCGTCGTATACGTCCGTCGCATCCCCTCTGTTCCCCAAGTGTGCCCTCTTGTAAACCTCGTCGTGGGACCAGAAGTCCAAGTTGTCCATACCTCTTTCTGGGTCGGGGACCTCGCCTCCGGGATATCCCTTATCGTCGTACAGCCCGTCGGCACATTCCAGATCCACGAGCTTGTGGAACTCGTCGCCGTTGTTTCCCGTAAGGTCTATATGCCATATGAGGAGCCCGTCGGCAGGTATGTTCCTGTCGTAGTAGCTATCCTCAGCACGGCGGTATTCTACGAGGAAGTATTCCTTTTCCGTCATCGGTATCTTGTAGATCTTGTGGGAGGGGCGGACGGGTTCGAAGGTCACGGTGGTGTCGTGGGTGAGGGTCACGACATCCGCCCATCCGAGCTTCTCCAGGCTCCATGCGCACATGGAAGCCGGGGCATCGTCCCCCCTCCATCCCATCCCACCCCATCCCATCAATCCCCAGGAACCTATCCCCGCCCCGTCCTCCTCCGGAGGCTGGTGGGGCCTGGTGAGGAACGAAGTATCGTACAGGTCCTCCAGGCCTAAGAAATGGCCGTACTCGTGGGCCATTATCCCGACTGCCTGGGAGAACGCCCATACCCTCTGGGTGGAACCCCGCCATATGAGTATGTGCCCGTAAGGCCCTCCCGGATCGTCCGTCACGAACGGCTCATCCAGACCTAAGGACCCTATGCCGGTGGCCTTCCTGTAGAGGAACCCTTCCTCGGGAGCCCCCAGGACGTTCACGAAGAGGAAGTCCACGAACCCATCGTCGTCCCCCGAATTGGGAACCCCGTCAGGCCCGTCGTTGTCGTAGAGTCCGAAGTCCACCTCCCCGTCGGCCTCCCTCAGGACCTCCCAGTTGAACTTTCCGTACCTCCCCTCCTGGGTGGGATCTCGGGAGATGTAGTGCTCCGCCGGGCCCTCCGAAGAGTAGACCTTGGGTACGACATCGCCCTCCACCTCGAGCTTCCCTCCGGACATCTCCCTGAAGAAGTGGGAGAAGCTCCCTTCGAGCTCCGGGTCGAACAGGTCCTCAGAAAATCTGGGAGGGGGTCCACCTTCGTACGGCGAGCCCTCGAAAGTGGCGAACAGGACCACAACATGATGCCTCCCGTAGGGCTCCAAGGTACCTCCTTCCCCTCCCCCACACGGCACGCCGGAGGCTGTTCTTAGGACCAAGGCTAAGACGACGGACAACATGATAAAGAAAGAGGCCGCCGACCTCCGGCGGCCTTAGAATTCTCAGCTTTCTGAGGAGCTTCCTTCAGTACCTTCTTCGGGCTTTTCCTCAGTTTTTTCCTCCTTCTCCGCCTCCTTAGCTTCCTCCTTGACCTCTTCCTCTTCCCTCTCCTTCCTCTCCAACAGGTTCTCCTGGTCCTTCTTGTACCTCAGCACGAGGTATATCACCCCCTGCCCGACGCTCCAGCTCGTCCACCCGTACGAGAGCACGAAGCCAAGTATAAGTGCGAGCCATATCCCCGCTATCACGCCCGAGACCTGCACGGTGGCCCTAGTTATCTCAGCACCCTCCCTCAGCGGAAGCCAGCCGAGCTTCGTCCAAAGCGCCGACCAGAACCCAAAGTTGGGCAGGTAACCCAAGGCCACATGTGTAAGCTTGACCATGCTGTCGCCCATGAGCAGCCCACAGACCCAGTGCACAAGCCAAAGGGCCGCTATCGTGAAAGCTCCTAAAAGGGCTGTCGCCAGAACGACATATATCCCCAGTAGCACCTCGTAGAGAACGAGCCTCCAGGGCTGGTTCCAGACCGTGGAGAACGACTGGACTATGGTCTCCAAGGTGTCCTCTTCCGCCGTTCCCACCACGGCGGGGGAGAGCATGAGGGAGAAGCCGAATACCACGGCAGTGAAGACGGCGAACAGACTTCCACCGAAGACCACGGGAAGTCCTAGGCTGAACCCGAGCTCCCCTACATACGGTATCCTTCCCAGAAGCCCGATTATTATCCCAACGACTATCAAAAATGCGAAGACCGCCAATATGATCCAAGGCGAAACCACAGCAGCCTTCCAGTTCTTCCTCAGGAACTTCTTGACGTCCCCCAGAGAATAGAACTCGTCCCCCTTAAGTTGTTGGTAGGCTATCTTAATTATCCCCGCTGCCGTGGCCAAGAGCACCAAGACCCAAAACGCCACCCCTATCCCATATATCACCCAGCTGTACCAGGGCAAAGAGGTCCCCGCCACGCACGGGTAAAACCTGTACTTGGCCCAAAGCTCCCCGAAGGGATGTCCTCCGGCCAACAGGGCCAAGTAGGTGAGGATGGCATAACCTATGTACCCGACCACCACCCCCACGAACCCTAACGCCATCTTCTTGCCGCTGAACCCCAACCTCAATGCCTTGGCAACATCTCTCACGTCGAAGTAGACCTTGCTCACCTTCCCCTCCTTTCTTTTGAAGGTTAGATCCTCTCCGTCTGAGAATATAAACTTTTATAGGACTTATGTCAATACCCTTCCGCTCAAAAAAAAACCCAAGCCCCGAGGGCTTGGGCCGACGTAAACCTGCGCTCAACCCTCCTCCGCCTTGGCCTCCACAAGCTGCAGGACGGCAATATGTGCCCCATCCCCCATCCTCCGCCCCAGACGCACTATGCGGGTGTAACCTCCATTCCTGTCCACGAATTTAGGGGCGAGTTGATTGAACAATTTATATACCAAAGACTTATCTTTGACAATCCTTAAGGCCCTCCTCCTCGCTGCGAGGTCCCCACGCTTGGCGAGCGTTATAAGCTTCTCGGCCAAGGGACGGGCCTCCTTGGCCTTGGCTAGGGTCGTCTTTATGGAACCGTGCTCGAAGAGGGCCGTCACAAGGTTGGCCAAAAGCGCCCTACGATGTGAGGCCGTCCTGTTCAGCTTCCTCCCCTTCCTCCTGTGCCTCATCGCTCCTCCTTGCCTGTTCCCTCTCCTCGGGAGTTAGGTAAGGTGTCAGATCCATGCCGAAACGCAATCCGTACCTCCTCAAGCTCTCCGAAAGCTCCTGGAGGGACTTCTTCCCGAAGTTTCTGTACTTCAGCATCTCCTGTTCGGTCTTCTGGACGAGGTCCTTGAGCTTATGTATCCCTGCGGTCCGGAGACAGTTGGCCGCCCTTGCGGAAAGCTCTAAGTCGTCCACACTCATATCCAATATCCTTCTCATCCTCTCCACCTCCTCGCCAGGTATCTCCTCCCCCTCCCTCTCCACGAGCTTGAAGCTAGAGAAGAACTTGAGGTGTTCCATCAATATCTCGGCGGCCGAGGAGACGGCCTCTTCGGGGGTCACGGTCCCGTCCGTCCAGACCTCCAATATAAGCCTGTCGTAATCCGTCCTCCTCCCCACCCTGGTGTTCTCGGTGTAGTAGTTCACACGCCTGACCGGGGAGTATATAGCATCTATCGCTATCGTACCTATGGGTTGGTCCGGCTTCTTGTTCTCCTCCGCGGGCACATAACCCCTCCCCTTCCCCACCGATATCTCCGCCCTGAACCTCGCATCCTCCGAGAGGGTGGCTATGTGGTGCTCCGGGTTGAGCACCCTCACGGTGGGGTCCACCTCGAGGTCCCCCGCCTTCAGTTCCCCGGCCCCCTCCTTCTCCACGACCAGGGTCCTCTCCCCATCTCCGTAGAGCTTCAACCTCACCTCCTTGAGGTTCAGGATTATCTCCTGAACGTCCTCCAAGACCCCTGGTATCGTGGAAAACTCGTGCTGGACCCCATCTATCCTTATGGCCTTTATGGCCGAGCCCTCTATGGAGGACAACAACACCCTCCTTAGGGCGTTCCCTAAGGTGGTGCCGAAGCCCCTCTCCAAGGGCTGCACTATGAACTTCCCGTAGGTGGGGCTTCGGGTGGAACTCTCTACCTCCACGGCGTCGGGCATACAGAAGTCCTTAAGCTCCATATTCTCACCTCTCAAATAGGGCTTTATCTCGAGTAGAACTCCACCACCAAACGCTCCTGCACGGGGGTTGGGATGTCCTCCCTCTTGGGTACCTCCACGACCGTACCGCTGAGCTTGGACTTGTCCAACTGAAGCCAAGGAAGCTCCCTGCCCCTCGCCCGCCGCAGGGAGGCATGTATTATGGCCAGATCCCTGCTCTCGTCCCTCACCCTCACGACATCCCCCGGCGAGACCAGGTACGAGGGGATGTCCACCTTGCGCTCGTTCACCAAGAAGTGTCCATGTGCTACGAGCTGTCTGGCGGCCTTCCGGGAGGGAGCGAAGCCAAGCCTGTATACCACGTTGTCCAACCTCCTCTCTAAGATCTGTAGAAGGTTCTCCCCGGTGTTGCCCGGCATCCTCTCCGCCATCTCGAGGTACCTTTTGAACTGCGTCTCCAAAACCCCATATATCCTCTTGAGCTTCTGCTTCTCCCTGAGCTGAAGGCCGTAGGTTGTGAGCTTCTGCTGTGCCGTCCTGCCGTGTTGCCCTGGAGGGAACCCCCTTCGTTCGAAGGGACAGGCCGGGGAGACGCATCTCTCGCCCTTCAAGAAGAGCTTCATCCCCTCCCTCCGGCACAACCTACAGCTCGGCCCGGTGTACCTGGCCATATCGCCTCCTTTAGACCTTACGACGCTTGGGAGGACGACATCCATCGTGAGGGATGGGCGTCACATCCTTTATCGCCGTTATCCCCAGACCTGCGGCCTGAAGCGCCCTGACAGCAGTCTCCCTTCCGGCGCCCGGCCCCTTTATCCTCACCTCCACCTTCTTCATCCCCATAGCCATAGCTTCCTTGGCGGCATCCTCGGCGGCCAACTGAGCCGCGAACGGGGTGCCCTTCCTCGCCCCCTTGTACCCTATCTTGCCGCCTGAGGACCAGGCCACCACGTTCCCCTGAAGGTCGGTTATGGTCACTATCGTGTTGTTGAAGGTCGCCTTCACGTGGGCTATCCCGACGGGGTCCACCGTCCTGCGTTCCCTACGGCGGCCCCTCCTCCTCTGCTGTGCCAAGGTACCACCTCCTTATTTCTTCTTCCCCCTACCTATCGGCCTGCGGGGGCCCTTCCTCGTCCTGGCGTTGGTCCTCGTGCGCTGGCCCCGCACAGGAAGTCCAAGCTTGTGCCTTATGCCCCTGTAACATCCTATGTCTATGAGCCTTTTTATGTTCATCGCAACCTCGCTCCTCAGGGCCCCCTCCACCTTGTACTTCCCCTCTATCTCCTGCCTGAGGCGTACTACCTCCTCCGGCGTCAGGTCCTTGACCCTCGTGTCCGGGTTCACCCCCGTGGCCTCCAATATCCTCTGGGCGAGCGAGCGGCCTATACCGTAGATGTACGTTAAAGCTATCTCCACCCGCTTGTCCCTGGGAAGGTCCACTCCGGCTATCCTCGCCAAGGTCTCACCCCCTTCAGGAACCTTGCCTCTGCTTGTGCTTAGGGTTCTTACATATCACCCGCACTACCCCTTTCCTGCGCACTATCCTACAGTGCACACATATCCTCTTGACAGAGGGACGGACCTTCATAAGTCCCCTCCTCTCATTTGTACCTGAACACTATCCTTCCCCTCGTGAGGTCGTAGGGTGAAAGCTCCACCAGGACCCTGTCCCCCGGGAGGATGCGGATGAAGTGCATCCTCATCTTCCCGGACACGTGCGCCAGGACCCTGTGTCCGGTATCAAGCTCCACCCTGAAGTTGGCGTTCGGCAGAGCCTCCACCACCGTGCCTTCCACCTGTATCGGCTTCTCCTTAGGCATATCCCTCCGGGAGGCTGAGCACCTCGGCACGGCCCCTTCGGACCACGACGGTGTGCTCGAAGTGGGCCGAAGGAAGGCCGTCCTTGGTGCGCACCGTCCATCCGTCCGGGTCGATCACGACGTCGGGGGCCCCCATGGCCACCATGGGCTCTATCGCCAGCACCATCCCCTCCCAGAGCCTCGGACCAGTATGGGGCCTTCCGAAGTTCGGAACCTGAGGGTCCTCGTGCAGCTCCCTTCCCACCCCGTGTCCCGTAAGTTCCCTCACCACGGAATATCCGCAGGATTCCACGTGCCTCTGTATCGCCGAAGATATGTCCCCCACCCTGTTCCCCTCCACAGCCTGCTCTATCCCCTTCCAAAGGGCCCTTTCTGTCTCCAAGACGAGAGCGACCTTCTCGGGAGGGACTTCGCCGACCAGGAAGGTCCTGGCCACATCTCCTACATACCCATCGTAAGTGACTCCGAGGTCCACGCTCACCAACTGTCCCTCCTCCAACTTCCTGTCCCCTGGAATCCCGTGCACCACCTCATCATCTATGGAGACGCAGATGTTCGCAGGATATCCCCTGTAACCTAAGAACGTCGGCCTTCCACCCCGCTCCCTTATGAGCCTGGCCGCCTCCTGATCTATCTCCTTCGTCGTGGTCCCCGGCACCATCAAAGGCTCCAAGGAACTTAGAACCTCCCATGCCAAGAGGGCGCTTTGTCTTATCTTCTCTACCTCCCAATCCTCCCGGACGAATATCATCCCTCCAAAGCCTTCCTTATCCTCCCGAACACCTCGTCCACGTCCCCGACTCCGTCCACCTCGGTCCATATCCCCCTTTCGAGGTAGAATGCCCTAAGTGGCTCGGTCTTTTCCCTGTAGACCCTCAGCCTCTCCCTTACCGTCTCCGGCCTGTCGTCCGATCTCTGCACCAACCTTCCCCCACAGAGGTCGCACGTTTCGTCCCTCTTGGGAGGGCGGGTCCTGAGGTTGTACTCCCTGCCGCACCTCTCGCACACCCTCCTGGCCGAGAGCCTCCGGACTATCACATCGTCGGGGACGACCAGGCAGACCACCCTATCCAAGGGCTTGCCCATCTCCCTCAGAATCCCCTCGAGCCCCTCGGCCTGTACCAACGTCCTCGGGAAACCGTCCAGAACGAAACCGTCCCCGCAGTCCGGCCGGGAGAGCCTCTCCCTTACGAGCCCCAGGATAATGTCGTCGGGCACCAGTTCCCCCCTGTCCATGTATCCTGCGGCCTGACACCCCAGTTCGGTCCCACGTTTCCTGGCCTCCCTGAGGATGTCTCCCGTGGATATCTGAGGTATGCCGAAGGTCTCCTGGACCCTCTTGGCCTGCGTCCCCTTTCCGGCACCGGGTGGGCCGAACAGGACCAACCTCATCAGAACCTCCTCCTCCCCCTTATCCTACCCCTCTTAAGGAAGCCCTCGTAGTGCCTCATGAGGAGGTGGGCTTCCATCTGCTGGAGCGTATCCAGGGCGACACCGACTATGATTATCGTCCCGGCTCCGCCCACGAAGCTCTGCCAGCCTGCGTATATCCCCAAGGACCTTATCACGAAGTAGGGCAGTATAGCTATCAGGGCCAAGTACACCGCTCCCGGCAGGGTTATCCTCGTGAGGACCCTGTCTATGTACTCCGAGGTCCTCTTCCCCGGCCTCACGCCGGGTATGAACCCACCGTACTTCTTCATGTTGTCCGCCAGGTCCACCGGGTTCACA